>JALGZU010000621.1 GCA_025774735.1 candidate division LCP-89 bacterium
ATGCTCGAGTCCGTTGGAACCCTCGCTGGCGCCGTCACCCTCGATCTGAACAATCTGTTGGGGGCCATCCTCGGCCATGCCAGCTTCATGAAGAAGCGCATGGATCCCCGCAGCCCCTATTTCGAAGACGTCGCGGCCATCGAATCCGCCACTCTAAGCGCCGCCCGTATGGTCGATCAACTATGCTCCTTCGTTCAGCCAGCCGGTGATGCCCGCACCCTCATCGATCTCAATGCCGCGGTTAAGAACCTCGCGGCGGTGCTGAAGGGTGCCTTCGGCGAACGGATCACAATCGCCCTGGAACTGACCTCCGGCCTGCCCCCCATCATCGCCGATGATGTGCTGATTGACCGTACCCTGATCGCCCTCCTGGTGAATGCTTATAAAGCCCTGCCGCAGGGGGGGACCATCAGTGTGCGTACAGGGAGTATCAGCCGTGATAAAGCCGTAGCGCTGGGATTGCAGGATGCAGAAGGGGGTGGCGTGTCACTCTCCGTTCGGGATACAGGCATCGGCATCCCCGGTGACCTGAAAGACCGCCTCTTCGAGCCCTTTCTCAGCGCCGGAATGGATCGTACTTCGGCAGGCCTGGGACTGACGGTGGTAAAGGAGACCGTAGACCGTCTGAACGGCACCATTCATGTCGAAAGCCAGGTGGGGCGCGGCAGCGAATTCACCCTCTATTTTCCCGCCGCCGCCGGTTCGGTCGCCGAACCTGACGACATGGATGACACTTTGCCTCGAGGGAAAGAACGGATCTTCGTCGTTGACAACGAGCCGATGATCTGCACCATGGCCCGCAGGCTGTTGGAAGCTGGCGGGTATGAAGTCGCCACCTTTCAGGATGGCGTGGAAGCGTTGGAGTTATACCGGAACCACTCATCAGAGATTAACCTGGTCATCCTAGACCTGGCTTTAGAACCTCGCAGCGGCCGGGAGATCGCCGCGGAGATATTCACCCTGAATCCCGAAGCAAGAGTGATCGTCACTTCCGGGTTCAGTACCTTCGACGGCACCGATCTGACCGGCATCGACCGGGTAGCCGGTTTCATCCGAAAGCCGTACCTGATGAAGCAACTCTTGCAGATGGTCCGGGATGTGCTGGATGGGAAAGAAGTGACACCGGCATGATTCGCTGAGAACAGCTCGGTCCAATTCCATACGAAACTCAAAGCCCTGCAGATGCAGGGCTTCGTTATTTATGGACTGCTCGGGTGGAAGATGAGGCTATGTCGCGGTGACGCCGTTACCGATCCTGCGCCGGAATTCCCGCACGGTGCCGGCGATGTCATCCGCGGCCGTCACCGCCGAAACCACGGCGATGCGGTTCGCGCCCACGGCCAGGACCTGGTCGAGATTGTCCAGTGTAATACCCCCCATGACGGTGATCGGTATCGAGACTCTGCGGCGGATTCTTTCAAACAGTTCCAGCCCGACCGGTGGTCCGGCATGCTGTTTCGTCTGCGTCGCGAATATGGGCCCGACGTTGATGTAGTCCGCGCCGTCCTTCACCGCCTGCATCGCTTGATCCAGGCTGTGAGTCGAAACTCCGATGACGGTTTGCGGTCCCAGCAGCCGCCGTGCCTCGCGCACGGGGAAGTCGTCCTGTCCCAGATGCACGCCGTCCGCCTCGACCGCCTGACAGATGGCGAGCCGGTCGTTGACGATGAAGGTCATGCCGGCGCGAGCTGTCACCCTCCTGAATTTTTTAGCGAGGGTGAAGAAATCCCGGTCGGAAAGTTCCTTATCACGAAGTTGTACCACTCTAGCTCCCCCGGCGATGAGAGCGTCGAGTAGTTCCAGGTTCGACCGTCCTCTGGAGAGTTGTTCGCAGGTGACCGGGTAGAGATCGAAGTCCAGCGGATTATCCTTTAATACCATTACCCCCCTCCCACTAACCGCACCAGCTCCAGGACATCCCCCTCGGTGAGTGCGGTCGCATCATAATCAGTCTTTGCAACCACGTCGCGGTTCAGTTCGACGATGGTCGTCTCTATATTCAAGTTCAATTGTTTTAGAAGATCGGTCAGGGAGAGGCCCTCAGATATGTCCCTGGGCGTCCCGTTGACGGTAATCTGCATGGTGAATTCCTTCGTGCATGACTCGGTCCCAATCCTTCCAGGTGGGCTCGTACC
>JALGZU010000622.1 GCA_025774735.1 candidate division LCP-89 bacterium
GAGTCGGGCGGATTTTCCCGAATCGGTTACGATTGCTCAATAACCTCATGGCCCTACACGGTGTGGTATACCGGAACTGTGCCCAATGATGGATGCTCTTTTCACAATCCCAAGATTGATGGATTGATCATTTATATGGAACGGGAGCAGTTCGATCAATATGACATAGTGTGCACGACCCTTGATACGGCGTATGGTGGTTTCCCGCTTCCACAAGACCTTTCCAGTAGCCTGGGTGATGAAAAGAATCCCGCTGTGAAGGATGGGAATGTGGTCTTTGAAACGAACGTCAACAGCAATTGGGATGTAGCATTTTGGAATACAGACCTGGCTCAGCCGGAAATCATCGACGCAGATCCTGCGGATGATCTTAATCCTATAATTACGCTCGTTGGCGGGCAGTTGTACGTCTTCTGGGAATCCAACCGAGACGGCGTCTGGCATATATACTATAGCACTCGTGATGTGGTCGGAGTAGAACCCAGATCCCATCGGGTATTACCTGATCATGTGAGCCTGTATGTCCACCCCAATCCCGGCAATGCCCGATTCAGCATCACCCTGGATATGCCCGGCCCGGACCCGGTCAAAGCCGGTATCTACGACCTTTCGGGTCGGCTGGTTGAAGAGCTATATAATGGCAATCTAAATGCAGGTGAGCAATCGTTCATCTGGGAAGCTTCGGAAAATCCATCGGGCATTTATCTGCTGCACGTGGAAAGTTCGGAGTGGTTGAAGACGCAGAAAATTGTTTTGTTAAAATAGAAGACCTCACTAACGATATGAACGGGGCAAACTTATCAATATGAGCCCCAAAGAAAGGGATAAATCGAACTTACGGAGATAGATCATGTCCACCAAGACCCCCGGTCAGATAACCTTTGACGTACCCGGACAGGAACTCATGTCGCAGGGGCATCTGGGCTGCCCCGGCTGCGGCGCCACGCTGACCATGCGCACCGCCCTGAAGATTCTCGGTCCCCGCACGGCGCTGTGTGTTCCGGCCTGCTGCTGGGCCGTGATCGATGGGCCCTTTCCCTACTCTGCTGCCGGCGTACCGGTGGTGCACTGTGCCTTCGAAACCGCCGCTATTACGGCGACGGGGGTGCGGCACGCCCTGGACGTACGCGGCGTTACGGACGGACACGTGGTGGCTTGGGCCGGCGACGGGGGCACCTTCGACATCGGCTTCGGTTCGCTTTCGGCGACCGCAGAACGCAATGAGAATATCATTTACGTCTGTTACGACAACGAAGCTTACATGAACACCGGCATCCAGCGTTCGTCCGCCACCCCCGTCGGGGCCTGGACGACCACCACGCCGGGTGAGCATCCCAAGGAAGAGCCCAAGAAAAACCTGGTGGAGATCATGGCCGCTCACCGAATCCCCTACGCGGCCACGACCACAGTGGCTTTCATGGACGACTTCACCCGCAAGCTGGAGAAGATAAAGACCATCAAGGGAACCCGCTTGCTGCACATCTTCAGTCCCTGCCCGCCGGGGCACAGATCCCTGGAGAGCGACTCGATCAAGATCAGCCGGCTGGCGGTCGATACCAAAGTCTTCCCGCTTTATGAAGTGGAAAACGGCACGAAGTATACGCTCTCCCACGAATCGAAAGGTGTGCCGGTCAAGGAATACGTGCGTCTGCAGGGGCGTTTCAAACACTTCACCGACGAGGACATCGAAGCCATGCAGGAGAGAGCCGACAGGGAATACGATCTCCTGCTGAAGCGCATTGCCCTGTTCTCTTAGACGAAAAGGTAACTTTTTTACTTGCTATAACCACCGGCTGTATTTAAATTACATGCCCAATCAAGATAAGCAACCAGCGATATGAAGGATCAGAGAGCCAGAAGACGGGGCCGCAAGGAATCCCAGTGGAACGCATTTGGAGCGTCGAATTACCGCCTCTTTTTAGCCGGAGCGATCGTCATCATCCTGGGGTACGTCTGTATGATGCAGGGTCCTCACGATTCCTTTCTGTCGCTGCATCTGGCTCCAGTTCTATTGGTGCTGGGGTACTGCGTACTGATTCCCGTGGCCATCCTGCGGCGTCCCAAGGACGTTAAGGGCGATTAGCTCAGCTGGTTTAGAGCGCCTGCCTTACAAGCAGGAGGTCGTTG
>JALGZU010000112.1 GCA_025774735.1 candidate division LCP-89 bacterium
TCAATCCAACTGTGTACATCTTAGCTTAATTTAACTTGCTTAAAGGCGAAATTTTGAGCACGTCTATAAATATAAAGATTTTTATGGCGTTTGTCAAGTAAAATGTTCAGTCGAATCGAATTATTTTGAACTTGCCAACACCCTAAAACCGGTCCGGGCACATCCTATCTGTCAAATTCTGTCCAATCCATCCTGGGATCTATTGAGTGCGCTATCTATAATTATTTCAATAACAATATTTTAGAGTATGAACACCTGGACCCGGTTCGCATCGATACAACATAAACGCCGGTACTCAGATCAGAACCGTCCAGGGTGACCCGGTGTGCCCCGGCAACTCGCCAACCATTGACCAACTCCGCCACCTGCCTACCGGACACATCGAAGACCTCCAGTGAAATGCGAGTGTCAACCGGCAATTGAAAAGTGATGACGGTGGAACCGTTGAACGGATTTGGATAAGTACCCATCAGCCCATAATTCACAGGCGGACTACTTTCGGTCTCGTTACTCCACAGAGCCAGTTCTTCGCCTGAGTTAGACCATTCCGGGACCGGTGCTCCTTCACCCTCCGTCAATTTTTCGAAGGTGAAGCTGCCGGTGTCCCAGACGTCGCCGGGGTAGGACCCGATCCGGCCCTCATAGAGGTAACTTCCGGGCGGAGCATTGGCGGGGATGCTCTGAATTCTCCGGCGGCCCAGGGAGGTTTCGCCGGGCAGAGTGAGATTCACCGGCCCCAGAACCGGACCATACCACTGACCCGCGGGCAGCTGTACCATCACCCAGACTTCGAAGGTTACCGGAGAGACCGAAATATTATCGAGCTGCGCGAAGTAATCGAAACTACCTCCAGAAGCGGGGATGGTGATAGGCGGATTGATCGGAGTCATCGTAATGGACACTGGAGTCGTTGTCCCCTGGTCAAAGTAAAATGCGCCGATATCCGCTACGGTCCCGTCGGGATCATAGGGTGACTCGGGATCGCCGGCATCGATGCAGGGAGAATCGGCCTGAATCTGGAAATCGCCGATTGCGGGATTGACAAACAGCGGGTTCAGAAAAATATTGAAGAAGACATCGCTGGAATCACCGTTCAGATTGACGCTGGTCAGCACACCCAGCTCCGACGGAACCAGGCCGGCAAAATCACCCCCGACGTTGGAGAAGATATCGCAGTAAGTAATTCTGACCTCGAGTGAATCCGCGAAGTATATGCCTCCGACGCCTGTATTCTCAGCAATGATTGTATTCAAGATACCGGGTTGCGAATTCTCGCAATAGATGCCGCTCCCGAAATCCACCGCGTTGCCGTAAACGGTACAGTTCTCAATATCCGGATTCGAGGTATAGCAAGCGATTCCTCCGCCGTTGTGAAGGGCTGAATTGCCGCTAACGAGGCAGTGATCGAAGCTGAGAGAGTCGCAGGTATCCAGACCGAACCCACCGCCTGTCCAAGCCTGGTTTCCCGTGACGTCGCAGCCACTTATGGTGACGTTCGAAAAGGCGCAGACAAACACCCCCCCACCAGAGCTATCCGACACGTTGTCAGTTATCATGCAATCGATCAATTGCGCGTGGGAATTGTCGTTGATGCTGATGCCACCACCGTTATGCGTAGTATAGTTATCCTCCACCGTACACGATTCGATGGTGGGATTGGATGAATGATTGGCGCAGATGCCTCCTCCCCCGCGACCACTGCCTCCCCCGAACTGGTTCGAGGCATTCCCCGTTACTGTACAGTTTATAATCAAGGGGCTGGCGTGGGTACAGTAGATTCCACCGCCGTTGTTAACGCTGAGGTTACCGGTTACGGAACAGTCAGAAATGGTCACATTTGCAGAGGAACAGTAGATCCCGCCTCCCCAATTAGCCCGGTTACCGGTGATGGTGCAATGGGAGATTGCCATATCGGTGTAATAACAGTTGACGGCACTGGCGCCGGCACCGGAAATATGGCAGTGGGAGAGTTCGCTCCCGGGTGAAGACCCGGCCCGAAAGATGATGCTGCCCCAGTACAGGTCCGGAGAAACGGTGAGAAAATAGATGCTATCGCTTTCGGTTCCCACGGCGGTGAGATGACCGTATACCTCGATGTCATACCGACCGGCGAACCAGACCGTGGTTCCAGGTTGAATCTCCAGTGAATCACCAGCGCCAATGATCACCTCGCCGATGACGACGTAGGTCGTATCCTCGAGCTGACCACTTAAGGAATCGGAAATTTGGATGCCGGGCGGTGGTTCGAAAAGTGTGACATCCGGGAGAGTTGTAGATTCGAAGAAATGCTGTCCCAGGACCTGGGCTTCAACGTAACCGGGATTAGAAAAGAAGACTCCGTAGGAGCCGGAGGAGAGGTCAATCTGGTAGTAACCTGCCGCATCGCTGTAGGCTGAATCGGTCACTGCACCCACGGAATCTGCACTGAAGAGAATCCTGGATCCCTCATGAGTGGGCTGGTTTTCGAGATAGCAGTAGCCGTCAACGAGTACGGCTTTGCCGGTGTGTGGAAGGACAAAAAAACAAGAAATGATACAGACCAGTACCAAACGCGGCATCACGCCCTCCTCAGCTTGATTGCCAACGAGATGATATTTTTACAAATAATAGATCCATTCAGTCAAGCGCTTGGAGCAATGCAAGTGCAGTCTCGGGCTCCAAAATCGCTTAACTTAATATAATAACAGATGCTTGCACCAGTGCGCGCGTCTAATTTAACAAATTAATATAATAAATAAAAAAGCGCTCCTGTGTGATCTGGATCGCTTTAATGCGGTTTTCCAGCAGAATATGACCTTTTCACCGCCATTTGGCGGTTAACTTGAGTTAACGGGATGGAGTGTACCATTATTGATATTTCTACTGCCCTTTCTAGTGCACATTTCGAAGAATGCACTTAGCCATAATCTAAATCAACAGAACGAGAAAATCAAGCGCAATAATTTGCGTTGCTGTGCTCTGTCCCCAAAGACCTGAAAAATAGAAAATAAGAATTAACACTATATAGCTAT
Source organism: candidate division LCP-89 bacterium (assembly GCA_025774735.1). The sequence continues at coordinate 3,012 of JALGZU010000112.1, forward strand.
TGACAAATTTGAACATTTTTAGTATATTCTGGCGAATCCAGTCGGGCGGGCTGATCTGTATAGCGTGCTGAATAAATAAAGCTCATCGTGCACTATCTCGATATCATCATTCTGGTCCTCATTATCGCATCCGCGGTGGAAGGCGGTTTCCACGGGTTCGTGTACGAAGTTTTCAGTCTTTTAGGCCTGATCGCCGGCTTTTTTCTGGCTATTCAGTTTCACGGATTCCTGGCCGCACAGATCGATTTCATCCCGATCCCGCTCTGGCTGCTCAAGATCGTGGCCTTCCTGCTGATCGTCATCGCCTCGAATATCATCTTCAGACTGGCAGGAAAGAGCCTGAGGTTTCTGCTGCGCAAGGTCTTCATGGGCTGGTTCGATCATGCAGCCGGTGTCATCTTCGGCCTGGTCAGAGGGGTGATCGTCGTCCTGGTCATCACCCTGATTTTGATGCTGACGCCGGTCAAATCGATTCTTTCCGAGGCTGCGGCGGAGACCCGCTTCATGGCTCCCTGCATCGAAGCAGTTAAACCCTTCCTGGACATATTGCCCGAAAAAAAACTGCATTTCCCCGATGTAATCTGACCCCTGTACCCTGGAGTTCGACCGATCCGCCCGAGGGCGGATTTCGTGTTTTTAAATGATCATACCATGCAAGAAATATATAACCTTTTAGAATTTGACCGCCTGCTGGAACTCTGTTCGCAGGAGGCGGCTTCCGAATTGGGACGACATCGGGTCCAGGCATCGAGCCCGCTGCAGGACGCCCCGACGATCCGGGCAGAACTTAGCCTGGTCGATGAGATGACACAGCTCCTGGCGAGGGAATCGCTCCCCCTCCAGGGATTACAGGACATCTCACCCACGTTGAACAACCTGGAACCTTCCGGAGCCGTGCTCGACCGAGAGGAGTTTTTACCGCTTAAAGACGTCCTCGAAATTTCAGGGAACATCCGAGAGTTCTTCGGGGAGCTAGAACAGGATTATGCCGGGTTGAAAGATCTGGCCGGGCACCTCCACGAATTCAAGGATTTGTGCAGTACCATCGACGGCGTTTTCGACCACTCCGGAAACATCAAGGACAGCGCCAGCGGGGAGTTGAGGAAAATCCGCAAACAAAAGGAAGCGGAAGAGCGCAAACTGCACACTACTCTTGAACGGCTCTTCAAGCAATGGAAGGCGGCTGATCTCACCCAGGACAATGACTCCCTGGCTTTCCGGGAGGGGAGGCTACTCATCCCGGTGAGGAGCGAGCACCGCGGCCGGATCGATGGGGTCGTGCAGGATGAATCGGCGACCGGGGCGACCGTCTATATCGAGCCGCTGGAAGCCATCACGGTGGGCAACGCCATACGGCGCCTCGAGAACGAGGAGCGGCGGGAAATTCACAGGATCCTGACCGACCTCTGCGAACGTCTCCGGACACGGCTGCCCGATATCCGGGTCTCCCTGGATTTGCTGGGGAGGTTCGATCATATCTACGCCCGGGGCCGGTTTGCCCTGAAACTCAACTGCCTGCCTCCAGCCATCGTGGAAGAGCCGTTGATCAGACTGAACGGTGCCCGACACCCTCTACTGGCGCTCAAGGAGGGCATTGACGTTGTCCCACTGTCACTGACTTTAGGGGATGAGGACGGAACGGTTCTGATCATAACGGGTCCCAATGCGGGAGGCAAGACGGTCGCATTGAAAACGGTTGGACTGCTCTGTTTGATGGCGGCCTGCGGTTTGACCGTGCCCGCAGATGAGGGGACAACGATTCCAGTACTGTCATCGCTGCACTGCGACATCGGTGATCCACAGTCGCTGGAACAGGATCTCTCCACCTTCACCTCACATCTTCTCAGGTTGAAGGAGGCCGTTGAGGATACGAATCAGCCCAAACTCGTTCTCCTGGATGAAATCGGGGCAGGGACGGACCCGGCGGAGGGATCAGCTATCGCCCGGGCGGCGCTACTCGAATTTCGGAAACAGGGAGCCCTGGTCATCGGAACGACCCACCAGGGGACGCTGAAGGTTTTCGCGCATGAGACCGAAGGCATCATCAACGGCAGCATGGAGTTCGATCAGAAGACACTGCAGCCCACCTTCCGGTTCAAGTCCGGGATACCGGGCAGTTCTTATGCGTTAGAAATCAGCTCCCGTGTTGGCTTTCCCGAAAGGATCGTAGTGCAGGCGAGACATCTCCTCGGTGAACAGATCAACCGGATGGAAGACCTGTTAGCCAAACTCAACGAATCGCTGCGTGTTTCCGAAGAAAAGCGCCGGGATGCCGACCTGAAACGGATCGAGTTGGAAGGGATGATCAAACTCTATTCCGTCCGTCTGGAGGAGTTCAAGAAATTCGAAAAGGAAAAGTTGCACGAAGCGGCTCAAGCGGCGGAAGGAATCCTGAAAGACGCCAACCGCAAAATTGAAGCAGCCGTCAAAAAGATCAAAGAAGAGCAAGCCTCCAAATCCGCAATCCGGGAAGCACATCGCACTGTAAATAGTCAGAAAGCCGTCATCGATCAGTTGCTCGACTCAAGCTCAACCAGGCGTGAAGCGGAAGCGGCCGGACCCGATAGTGTTAAAAAAGGTGATTGGGTAAAACTGGAAGGACTGAAGGATCCCGTGCAAGTATTGGGTCTGCGCAAGAATGAAAAAGAGGCAAAACTGGCGGTGGGAGGTGTCCATATCTGGCTACCAGTTGTGAGGCTCACCCCTGTGGCAGCGCCGGACGAAAGCCAGGACAGATCTTCATCTGTCACACTTATCACCTCAATGCACGAACAGCCTCATTACGAACTCGACCTGCGTGGCATGACCGGCGACGAGGCGGAATTCGCCCTGGAGAAATATCTGAGCGACTGTTCGGTTTCAGGCTGGAAGACTGTGCGCATCATTCACGGTAAGGGGACGGGAGCTTTAAGAACGAGGGTGCGAAAGTTGCTGGAGAAATATCCCGGCGTGAAGTCGTTCCGTTACGGCCGGCCGGAAGAAGGTGATTTTGGCGTGACAATCGTGGAGATGGAGTAGCCCATTTAAAATTTAATTCCTAACAGAATTTCAATAGACTGATTCCGCACGGTTAACAGATCGGTCTCGTATGAGTCCGTAAAATAGAGGTTATACCTGAATTCGGACGTAAATACAGGTAAATTAGCGATTTGAAATTCAGCACCGGCTCCGATATCACCCCCGATATCAACCGGCTCAAATTCCTCGTAAACCGGCCCGTGGCTTTCCGCGCTGAAACCTAACAGAATATCCATGCGGGGGCCGGCGGTGAAGAAGGGCGTAATAGACGGCGATCCAAAAGAGGCTTTAGCCAGAACTGATATCGACAAATAATCTAACCGGTTGTCAAGCCGAAATATGCCCGTCGGCATATTGTTTATATCGCGACCTTCTGCTTCACATACCATGCCTCTTTGAACATAGCGCGCTTCCGTAACGACACTGAAAAATGACAGCTCAAACCATTCTGCAAAGCCCGCTACGCTGATGCCGATGCGATTATCCCATTTTGGAACTGGAAACCAAGTATAGTCGAAATCATGATTGGTTACCGCAATACCGGCTTTAACTCCATAACTGCTGAGAATACGGGCATCGGCACTATAACAAGCAATCTGGATTACTGCTAAGACCGGTAACAGAAATCTCATCTCAGTCCCGAATATTTAGCATTGGCGTTAAAATAAGATACTGAATGATAACATTTTATTGTGATAGCATCAAGAATATTATCGTCATTATTTTTCAATGCCATGGTATTGCAATGCATCTCATTAAGTTGCATCTATGATATCTTCACAAGACTCACGCAAGAAATTTCAGTTGACTTTCCATCGCGAATGGGCTATCTTACTCATACATTTCAAAACCGTCTAAACTTATAAATCCGCCACCCATGCCTGGCCGCATACCCCCCGATATAATCGACCGAATCCGGGAATCCACCGATATCGCAGATCTGATCTCGGGATACGTCAAGCTGGAGAAAAAGGGCGCCAACTACTTCGGCCTCTGCCCTTTCCATCCGGAAAAAACGCCCTCTTTCTCCGTACATCCCGGCAAACAGATTTTTCACTGCTTCGGTTGCGGACTGGGCGGCAATGCTTTCACGTTCCTGCAGGAACATGACAAGCTGAGCTTCGCCGAGGCGGCCCGGGAACTGGCTCAGCACGCAGGCATCGAAATCCCGGAGGAGAAGCCCGGCCGAGTTGAGAAGTTCGACGCCCTCTACCGCGCCAACGAGTTCGCCTGCGAGTTTTACAGCCGCTGCCTCTGGGAAGGCAAGGGCGAAGAATACGAGCGTGCCCGGCAGTATCTGAAGGACCGCAAGATCAGCGAGGAACTGGCCCGGAGCTTCAAGCTGGGGTACGCTCCGGACAGCTGGGACGGCTTGATCCGGGGCGCTAAAAAGCTCATGACCGATGGCTTTAACCAGCGGGATTTTATCGATGCCGGTCTGCTATTGCAGAAAGAATCGCGCCCTTACGACCGCTTCCGCGGGCGGCTGATATTTCCGATCCTGAACCTGTCCGGCAAACCGGTCGCTTTCGGTGGCCGCACCCTGAAATCCGATGATGAGGGCGCCAAGTACATCAACACGTCACAGACGGCGATTTACAATAAAGGCGGTTTGCTGTATGGCTTGCACCTGGCCCGGGAACAGCTGCGGCGGCGGGGGGAATGTCTGATCGTGGAAGGCTATACCGACCTGATGCGGATGCACGACGGGGGGTTTACCCACAGCGTCGCCACATCGGGCACGGCATTGACAGCTGAACAGGCCCGGCTACTGCGCCGGTTCTGCCGCAAGGTCATCCTGATTTACGACGGGGATTCCGCCGGTTCGCACGCGGCGCTGCGCGGGGGTGACGTTCTGCTGGAGGCAGGCTTAGACGTCAAGGTCGTGGGCCTGCCGGAGGGGCACGATCCGGACGGCTTTATCCTGCAAAAGAGTCCGGGCGCCTTAGGGGATCTTCTGGAAAAGGCGACCGACATGATCACCTACCGGATCGAGCTTTACCGGAAAGAGGACCGTTTAACGGACGTATCAACGAGATCGGAAGTGGCGCGCGAGCTTTTAGGCAGCCTGGCCGTGATTCCTGACCCCATCCATCGAGAACTGGCGGCGCAGGAAGCCGCCCGGCAAATCGGCATCGCCCAGGAGACAATGTTGAAGGAGCTGAACCGGATTGGGTTGAGATCCCGAGCCAGCTCTGCGGTAACGGCGACGGACGGCGACGCTTCCTATCCGGATAATGAGCGGGGCCTGTTGGAAGCGCTGATTCGCTGGCCGGAACTGCGGGCGGCGACCTTCTCCGAGATATCTTCCGAGGATTTCAAACACGAACA
>JALGZU010000623.1 GCA_025774735.1 candidate division LCP-89 bacterium
TTTCTTCTGTTTTTTTACGCTGTATGGAAGCCTGAATAGCGCGTTCCACCACGCCGGGAATGATCCTGTGGGAATCGATGGACTTGGTGATGAAATCTACCGCTCCCTCCTTGATGGATTCCACCGCGATCTCCAGGCCCTCCTCGCTGGTCAGCATAACGACAGGACCGTGCTTGCGCTCAGAAATCTCCTGCAATGCATCCAGGCCGGTCATGTCTGGCAGGTTGTAATCGAGCACGATGGCATCGAACTGATCCAACTCTTTTTCGAGTGCTTCATGCCCGGTCACAGCTATGACCGTTTCCACCCCCGGCATGGCCTCTTCCAGAGCTTCGCAGGTTAGCAGTGCCTGGTCGCTGTCATCCTCAACAATCAAAATCCGCTTCATACGCTCTCATGCATTCAAATTCAGAGTCTAGCTCTTCAATTGTCTCGCCTGCTGGTTCCTGATCGACCAGGTCACGCCCCAGCGTGAAGTAGAAGGTACTGCCTTCGCCGACTTCAGAATCCAACCAGATGTCTCCACCGCACATCTCCACGATGGTTTTCACCGCTGCCAGGCCGACACCTTTGCCTTCCACCGAGCTGACTTCCTTGCTCTTTCCGCGCCTGAAGACGCCGAATATATTGTCTTTTTGTTCGTCCGGGATCCCGATACCATTATCCTGTACCCAGAACAGGTGGCGGGCTTTGTTCTCCGAATAGCCGATGCGAATCTCCGGATCCTCGGTGTCTCCGATGTATTTGATGGCGTTGTCAATCAGGTTCTGAAAAAGCTGGGTGATGCGATCTTTATCCGCCTTTATCGTGGGCAGAATATCCATGACGACGAGGTGGATCCCTCTCTCTTCGAGCGGATAGGAGAACATCTGTCTGATCTGCCCCAGTTGTTCCATGAGGTCGATGTTTTCATTGTTGGCCGGGCGCGTTTTGATACGGCTTAGCTCGAGCAGCTCTTCGATAAGTCCCAGTTCTCTTTCGACGTTGCTGCGGATTCGGCCGAGCCTGTCCAGCCCCTCACCGGACAGTCCATCGCCGTACTTCCGCTGGATCATGTGCGCCAGACCGCCGATGTTACGCAGGGGCGCGCCGAGATCGTGCGACACGGTGCGGAGGAACTCATCTTTTTCCCTGATTTCGCGCTGTAAGCGCAGGTTGGCGTGTTCCAGCTCTTCCGTGCGTTTGGCCACCACGCTCTCCAACTTCTCGTTCAGTTCTGAGAGTTCGGCAGCGTAATCATCCTTCTGAGAGATGTTCAGTTTCAGGGCGTGCGACAGGTCGTTGAATGCCGCGGCCAGAGCGCTGACCTCGTCATCGCTCTGGATGGGTACGTGTTCGCTGAAATCCATGTCCGCCATACGCCGGGACACCGCAGCCAGTTCGTTCAGAGGTTCGGTGACGCGTTTGGAAATCCAGAGAGCGTACTGTATGGCCAAAATGAGCACGAGTAGCAGCAGGGCGGTCAAATGGACCAGGGTCAACATCCCCGCTTCTTTCAAGAATTGCAGGGAGCGGTAGTTGGCGCAGATGGTGACCTCACCCTCACCCAACTCTTTCAGGGTGAAAAAGGCTGTCTGGTAGGTGTTGTCATCCACTTCGACGTTTTTGAGGATAATTTTTCCTTCGAGGACGCCGTTCGTCTCCTTCTCCGTCAGGATTTGAGACACGGGCGGAAACGGTGCTTCCTCCCGGGGTACCAGGGCCTTTCGGTCCGGGTCTTTCCAGATAGCCAGGTTGAAACCAGGCATTTTCCCGATGCCGTGAACGAAATCCAGATCGAAGATTTCGCCGACTGTGATGGTGCCTAATACCTCATTCTTGTACAAGACAGGCACGGTGGCAACGATGTAAATCTGACCGTTTTCCCGGAGGATGCCGTGTCCGTAGGGACTGCCGCTCAGAGCAACCTTAACCAGAGGATTTCTGCTGGGTATGCCCTCAGCGCTGGAGTCTGTAAGATTTAATATGGCGGTTCCGACCGGGTCGGTGAGTTCCGCGTATTCGAGGTGGTTCAGCGAGAGAAATCTCGCCATATAGGGGAGGGCTGTGCTCATGTCGCGACGACGGATGGGTTCCAGTATTTCCCGCGACAAAGCAGCGGTCCTTCCCAGAGACGTC
>JALGZU010000624.1 GCA_025774735.1 candidate division LCP-89 bacterium
GTTGCGGATCATGCGGGTCGGCCCGACCTTCAAGAGAGTCAGAACGGTATCCCCGTCGCCTGCCTCAACGATGGCCTTTTTATAGTTTTGGTGCGCTGAAGATTCCACGGTGCAGGCAAAGCGCGTCCCCATCTGGATGCCTTCGGCGCCCAGAACGAATGCCGCTGCCATCCCCCGACCATCTGCGATGCCTCCGGCGGCGATCACGGGGACCTCCACCGCATCGACCACCTGGGGGATCAGGGTCATGGTGGTAACCGCCTGCGGCGAATTATGCCCGCCGGCTTCAGTGCCTTCCGCCACGACGGCATCGACGCCGCGTTCAACGGCTTTTTTGGCGAGGGCGACCGTCGGCACCACCTGGACTACGATGGCGCCCGCAGCGTGCAACATGGACGTGTACTTGCCGGGGTTGCCCGCGGACGTGAAGACGATATTAACCTCCTCTTCGATGGCGACGCGGACAAGGGTATCGGAATGTTTGTAAATAATGGGGATATTGACGCCGAAGGGCCTGTCGGTCTCTTCCCTGCAACTGCGAATATGCTGCCGGAAAAGTTCCGCATCCATGGAGCCGCCGCCGATCAAACCGAGACCGCCGGCATTGGAAACGGCTGAAGCCAGCCTATGCCCGGCTGCCCAGATCATGCCGCCCTGGATGATGGGGTATCGGATTCCGAAGAGATCCGTCACTCTCGTTTGAATGTGGGTCATCTGTCATCCCCGGCATTTTTAGCGGTCAAACCGAGACGATCATCGGTCTGACGGCATTATGTTCACGTGATCGTCTGATCTCATCCCGGTTGACTGCAAATTCGGGTTCCTTCCCCTCGAGGGCACTGACCAGGTTTCTAGCCGCCACGAATGCCATCTTCTCCCGGGTCTCCCGGGTGGCCGAACCGATGTGCGGTGTCAGAACGACGTGGTCCAGACCGCCCAGCGTTTCATGGATGCCGGTAGTATCCACATAGACGTCCAGGCCGGCTCCGCCGATGCGCCGCCGCTGCAGTACCTCTATCAGTTCCGCTTCGCGAATCAAGGCTCCACGAGCGATATTGATCAGAATAGCGTGCGATTTCATCAATTCGAATTCTTTCGTCCCGATGCGGTTGCGGGTTTCTGCATTGAGCGGCATCGCCAGAACCAGGAAATCGCTGCGCCGCATTAATTCATCAAACTCGACATATTCCGCCCGGGTTTCGTTTTCAAACTCGGGTTTCCTCGAGCGGTTATTGTAAATCACCCGCAAGTTGAAGCCCGTGGCGCGCCGGCCGATAGCCTGCCCGATACGGCCCGCCCCCCATATTCCCAGAGTTTTGCCAGAAAGTTCAGATCCCAAGAGGAGATTGTGTCTCCAGCCCTCATACTCTCCGGAACGCACCATGTGGTCGCCTTCGGGAATGCGCCGAGCGACGCTCAGGAGGAGCGCCCAAGCTAAATCAGCAGTCGCCGCCGTCAAGACATCGGGCGTGTTGGTCACCCAGATACCGCGGCGGGAAGCCGCCTCCACATCAATGTTGTCATACCCGGCTGCCAGGTTCGATATAACACGCAGGTTCGGAGCTTTATCTATCAGCTCGGCATCGATGAAGTCCCGCAAGGTAACGATAATGCCGTCGACCTTTGAGATATGGCTGGCGATCAGGCGGCGCGTTGCCAGTTCGCCGTTTCGGTTGAATTCGAAGTCGCACGCGTTGGTCAAATACTTCACCACCATTTCAGGCGGATCGAAAGACGCCCAGGCTCTCATTCTATTTTCCGATTCCATTAAAGGTTATCCTCTGCTCAAGGCTAAATCGTTTTAAAAATCAGGATGATCGTCAACTTTCAATCGAGCAATACTGTGATAAGGAGATCAAAAAAGGGGCGGATTCCCCTGCCGCCCCTCTTATGCGCTGTCGGTTTGTTATCCACTCAGCGTCTTGTCACCAGGATTCCAGTTAACCGGGCAGAGCTCTCCGGTCTGCAGTGCTGACAGCACACGCAGCACTTCAGCCGTGGATCGGCCGATACCCAGATCGTTGACCAGTTGCCAGCGGAGTACCCCTTCGGGATCGATGATGAAGCAGCCGCGCAAGGCAATCCCCTCACCATCAACCAACACGCCGTAATCACG
>JALGZU010000113.1 GCA_025774735.1 candidate division LCP-89 bacterium
ACGCCACTTGCAGACCTTCCTGCAGTCCGAATTCGGGAACTGCAGTTACGGGTTCCGTTGGGGGTGGTGTGACGTCATCGGTCGGTTCGGGCGGCACCAGTTTCTCCTGGGGCAGCTCCCAGGCGGGCAGCGGCAGGTCCTCGGGCCATTCAATTTCGGCCGGTTGCTGATCCGTCGCCAGTGCGCCTGATGTCCAGGCTGCGCCGAGTAACAGAACCAATGATAAAAGCGTTAACCTCTTCATAAGAGTTTCCTTTCCTTCTTCTTCTATGCCCTATTCATCTATTTCGCTCTTTCCGTCGCATCACTTTTTTAGGTGGATCATCGTTTGGTAAACTGTTCTGAGTGTGGTCGATGTCGTGACGGTGTATTACATCAACCGTGCAGATAATAAAGAAAATCATATTTTTCTTACAGAGTCAAGCCGCATTTTGCACAGCCTGGGAAAAAGTTAAGCGGTACCATTCAGAATACAAGTATAAGAAGCAAAATTCGAGCCGGTTGTGTTTTGGAACACACAGAATAAAATTCGAAGAAAACGGGACAAATATCACCGGTGTCTGGTCAGGCCTCCAACGGGACGACATGACAGGTTATTGTATCCACGACTCCATCGATAGCCTGGATTTTGTCCAGCACGATCGAACCGATGTTGGAAAAATCGAAGGCCTCAAGATAGACGATGATATCGTACGGTCCGGAAATGGCATCCACTTTGGAGATATCGGGGATATTCAGCAGCTTTTCGTGGACGAAGCGTGCTTTGCCAACGGAGACGGAAATTAGGATATAGGCCTGTGCCTTCATCATGTCCTCCATGGATTAGTACAGCCCGGTCCTGGTATTGGGCTAATCATGGTGGTTGAGATAGATGAGTTGGTGTTCAAAGAGGTCAATTCGTGCCTGGGTACGTATTGTCCGTCCCAGCTCCTGCCCGTAGCGGGCAAGATAGTAGAGCAGGCTGAAGCGTCGCTCCTGCAGGTGCCCATTCGGCACGAGGTGAGCGACACATTTGATAATCTGGTTCACTTCAGTCTCATTTTTACGACTCAGAGCGCTACGCGCTTTTTCTTCGAGTACGTTCAGGCTCTGCTGCCAACGCATCATGGATTTCTCAAGCGGCTGTTGCAGTGTGGGGTCGATCCTGAGCAGGCCGAGGGTGAGATCTTCACCGATTTCGTCCCATTTTTTTCGCGCTTTGGCGAACAGACCCACAAGGTCGTTGCCTGGGTCGTTCTCCAGATGTTCATCTATCAGGGGCTGTGCCCCATTCTGAAGCCGCTCGGGGGTGAGGGTTAACTTGTCGAGAATTTTCTTGATTTTCGTTTCAATCAGGGTCATGGACAGTCTGGGAAGAATGGCCGGCATGGGGACGTCCAGATGATTGTAGAGAGGTTTCAGTTGAGCGAAATAGGCGATTTCAGAAGGACCGGCCACATAACCCGCCGTAGGGAAGAGGTAGTCCTGCATGATCGGTCTGAGACTGACCTTGGGCAGAAACTGCTCTGGAGCTTCCGCCGCACGCAGCCGAAGTTCCTCTATACCGACCTTCTCGTCCGGCTTCTCATCATAAATCAGAGTGCCGGCATGATCAAGAGGGATCCGTACGTCGCCCGCCTTGGCGAACAGCTGCAGTCGGTTCTGCAGAGGCTGAATCTGAGCGGGGTAACCGCGATCTTGCACCGCTTTCGTCGCTTCGTCCAGTAACAGGTTGAGACTCTCAGAAGATGCCAGAATTCGATCCAGAAGAGGTGCCACTGCTCGCTTGCAGCGGGCATTCTCCGAATCGAACAGGATCAAGCCGTCTTCCGTAAACAAGCTACTGAAGAACTGAGCGAACGCTCCCCCGATGGTCTCGCCCGGATGATAGATGCTGCCGATCTTCTCCAGCAGAGGACCGCGGTAGGTGTTGGAAGGCAACAGGTTCCAGAGCCGGTGAACCAGTTGTTCGATTTCGCCGTTGAACGTGATACTGCCGACGACCCTGCGCTTCTCCTTGGGAGGATTCGTCAGGGAGAGAGTGACTTCCTCCCCTTCCGAATCGAGAATTTTGATGTGATTGATTTCGAAGAAGTCGTGGTCCGATGTTTCCATCCAGAAGATCGGTACGGTGGGGCGCCCGGTCTGCTTTTCGATTTCCCGTGCCCATAAAACCGCGCTGACCGCTTTGTAGTAAGTATATAATGGCCCGCCGAGAAGACCGGCCTGCTGGCCGGTGACGACGGCTAATGTATCCGGATTCTGCAGCGCTTCGATATTCCTGAGGGTTTTCCTGCTGCAGTTCCAGCGTTGAGCATCTTCGAGTAGGCCCTCTACTAGATCCACGTCGGGCTTGTTAGGGGTGTTTTCAAGGATTTCCCAACGTTTTACCGGTTGACGGTAATCTACGGCGTAAAAATCCCTCACCCGGTCGAAGTCTTCTACGTATTCATGGAAGATCGGATTGGGTGCCGGTAAACGTAGGAAAGGGATACTTTTAGACATTTTTGTAACCGACTATGATCAGACGGGGTGAATCTGCCCTGTATTCTGAACCATCGTAATTGCCGAAACTAACTCGAACTCGCATTCCCGCTCTGGCGAGCATCTCCCGGAGATTTCCTTCGGAATAAAGCCGCACCGATTCCCGGTACTCCCGGAGTGCCCCTTCAGATTCAGGAATCAAAATTCTCTTCTCGACGCGGCCTCTCGGCTCATCCAGCCACCGCAGGATTGTCACCCTCTGGCCATTAATGAAAGCCTCTTCAGAAGGGACAATCTGGCTTCGAACCAGAGGGGCGTTCAAGAAATCCAACACATAGGTCCCCCCCTTTTCCAAAAGGCGGGAAACTTCGTTAATGACTCTTTGATCTTCCTCCGCAGAAGCGAAGTAGCCGAAACTGGTGAAGAGAGACAGAACCAGCGTGAAAGACCCATTTTTAAAGGGCAAGTACCGCATATCGCCGCGCACCCGCAGCATTCCCGTACCCTGATCCGGAAGCCCGACTCCCCTGAGCAGGGGCCATGATAGATCCAAACCGTAAGTTTTGAATCCCCGCTGTGCCAGTTCTCGTCCGTGACGCCCGTTCCCACAGGCAAGATCGAGTACCCTCGCAGCAGGCGGTGGATTGACCTCGTCAATCAGCCAGGCGATCGTTTCCGTCGCTTCCTCGGGGGAGCGATGCTGGTAAAGCTGCAGATAATCCGCTCCGAACCAACGATGATACCAGGCCGTCTCCTGCAAGTTTTCCTATTGAAATAGTGCTGTCGTGTTAAACCGAAGTATACTAATATATAAAAAATACCGCCCAAAGTCAAGTTAAAAGGGCGGTGATGGCAATATTTTTCCCCGAAAAAGGCGATCCCAATGGCTCGAGATCGCCTTTCAGGTGTTACCAGTTAGATCCGGGCTTATCCGGGGGTGACGGAGGGACAGGAACTTCAAATTCGCGGACCATGTCGCGCATCATTGAGTGAAAGCGGTGATTGAACAGTACCATTTTGCCCATCTGCGTCGGCGTGAGGATTTGGCCGGCCTGTTTGTGGAACTGCTCCCGGATCTCCAGTTTCTTCGCATCGAGTTCCTCGAACTGGTTAATCAGTTTATTAACCTCTTTCTCGTTCACCTTCGTTTCCCAGACGATTTCCCCCAATTTCTCCAGGATATCCTGGCGCGTCTTTTCCAGCTCTTCGAATTTATCTTCCTTCTCATTCAGAAGGGGGAAGAACCTGACGGCCTGCTCTTCGGTGAGATCGATTTCCTCTGTCATCTTCCAAATTTTCATTGTGCGTACCCGTTTTTCCACCTTACGATGGGGACGGTCCCAATGTGTTTGAGCTCTCTGATTCGGTCCGGCTTGGACGATCGATGTCAGTGCGAAGTAGACGAGGAGCACGGGGATCAGCATCTTTTTCTTCATTTTTTCCTCCCAGTTTTTTATTCTTTCAGTAATTTGAATTGGTTTTGGTGGAGTCTACTTTAGTTCATCTAAGATTTGATGATGGATAGGTTTTTTAGTTTCTCAAAGAAAGCATCCTGACTTTTTTCATCGAGAGCCGCAACGCGGTCGTTGAGGTCAAGAGGCAGGATTTGGGGTGGCTCAGTCATGTCTTCGAAAATATCCGCCGGCCCTTCACCGAGGAAGTACTCAACGAAATCGGTACTGGATACCGTTTCTGCCAGGGCCTGTTCCTCCAGGTTCGTAAATCCACCATTACCAATCGATTCTGAATCCCAGAGAATCGTTGCGGTGGGTTGAAGTTGAAACCAGATCGGCGGCGCGATAGGGACGGGCGTTCTAAAGGTCAGGATGATGAAGAACGCTGCCAGTGCCAGGGCAGGCGCCCAGGCCGGATCTTTGAATTGCCGGGGCGTCGATGCCTCACCCAATTTCCGTTGTAATTTGGGCAGAAAGTTGATCCAAAACGCCTCACCTGGATCGACATCGGGGAGGTTGTTAAGATTCTGTTCGAGGTTGCTAAAGGCGGCAAACTCCTGCTGGCATTGATGACAGGTTTCCAGGTGCGCCTTGAGCCCCACCGGGAGGTTCCCGAGAGATTCTTCATCGAAATTCCGCATCAATTCATCGTTTACCTGGCGACAGGAGAATGTTTCGTTCATCTGTTTCATGATTTCACCACCCGGCGTAATTTCTTGATAGCCTGATGATAATTGGCTTTGACCGTGCCCACGTCGCGATCGAGAATGCGGGCAATTTCCGCGTGAGGTAACTGCTGTTGGTGTCGCAACGTGAAGACGAGTTTCTGTTTTTTCGGTAGACGTTGTATCGCTTTATCGAGTGCCTGTAAAGTTTCGTTCCGTTCCAAGCTTGCGTCTGCTGTTGGGATTGGACTTGCGATGGAGAATCCGATACTCTCGAGGGTGAAAATGCATCTCAACTTCTTCTTTCGCCGGACATTCAGGCGAAAAAGGAGGCATCTTCGCGAAATGTCTTCAACCCCCGATAAGCCTTGAGAAAAACCTCCTGCGTCACGTCTTCTGCATCTTCGTGTGATCCCAACAATCGACGGGCGACCTGGTAAACCGGCTTCTGATACTGTTTCACCAGCTCGTTGAAGGCGCTTTCATCTCCTTTCCGGAATCTCTTGATCAGAATTGTGTCGTCGTTTGTCGGCATCGTTTTGCTTCCCGGGTCACTTCATTAGACACGCCGGGAGTTGAAAGGTTTAATTCACCTGATAGAAAAAACGCCCAATCCCAAACATTGAGGACCGGGCGGTTGTACTTACAATTGATGAGGCTGTGCTGTCAGAAGGTTTTAGACAGGGAGAAACGCTGCACAATACCCAGCTCCCCGTACGAAGCCAGGCCGTAATCCATGGTTACAATACCGACGTCCAGGCCGATGCCGCCGCAGATACCGGCTAAAGCATCCTTGGTTGTTCCCACTTTCTGGTCCAGACCACGTGTATCGTAACCGATGCGCAGGTAGAGAGCATCATGGGGATGGAATTCCGCTCCCAATCCGAAGTAAAAATCGCTTAGGAAGTCGAACAGCTCGGCACTGAAAATGTCTCCGAAATTGTAGTTGTCCGCATACTCGTGGTAGAGGGTCATGGAGAGGTAGAGTTTGGCGGGAAATCCTTCCGGAATGCCCCAGATACCCAGGCGGTAGTAAAGGGGGAGGTCATCATGGGTGTCCACGTAGGCTTTGGTCGTCCAGCCCAGGTTATAGATGCCGGCTCCCAGGCCGAGGCGGCCCGGGAGTAGCGTGGTCTGTCCCCCTAAATCGAATGCCAGGGCGGAGCCGGTATAAGTTTCGATCTTGGAATAGGCGAATTTCAGGGTGCCACCGAGATTGTATTTATCCCTTACCTGGAGGGCATAGGCGGCACTCAAGACGATGTCTGATGCGGAGAAATCCGGTAAATTTTCACCGGTGTTGCTGCGTCCGTCGAAATCTCCATAATTGATGTATGACAATCCCACACCCCAGACGCCGCCCCACTGGGGGTCGGGTTGAGCATAAGCCAGGTAGCCGGAGCCGATATCCAGGACATAATTCATGTAGCCCGCCGCAGCCTTTCGCCTCTCTATGGTGGCCAGACCGGCGGGATTGTAATAGAGGCTCTCAATATGTCCAGCGTCCGCAACGAGAGCTCCCGCCATGGCACTGCCGCGTGGATGCGTCTGCAGGCGAAGCACCTCAAACCCGGTCGTGCCCTGTCCGTAAGCCTGCGTCGTCAATCCCAAGACGATCGACAGCATGACCAACCGCCAGAGTTTCTGCTTCGAGATTGTCACTTATCCTTCCTTCCGTCCTGAATATAGGTACAAAATTAAAGCAAAATCGCCTAAAAGCAAGCAATTTTTTTAAAATATACCCTGCTCATGGGAATCTTCCGCTTCCCATTGTCTGTAAATCTTCCTGCGGCGCCTGATAATCGCCACACCCGACCAGATTACCAGCAGAGTGGCTCCAGCGAAGAGGTAGAGATGCAGGTCGAGGAGAATCAGCCAGCGGTGCGACGTCTCCAGACTTGCAAGCCAGGCTGCTTGGAATCCTGCCTGGTCGATTTCAATCGTCTCAAACAGCGCTTCATCCCAATAAATTCCTTGACCAAGCTTCACAAGTGATTCTCGCAGGACTTCCCAGCCGTACTGCTTCAGCAGGTATTCAGTGGCGCTATAGCTCTGCAAGTACGCTAAATCTGCCTGAGAGTGCGGGAAGCTGTCGACCGCTTCGATGGATGACAGGGGCAGCAACTTACCGGACCAGAGCGCTCGCGACAGACGTACTCTCGGTTTGCCTGGACCTTCGCCGGAGAGGAGCTGGGCGAGACCTTCGTTCAGCCAACGGGGGATACCGCTGCCGGCTTTGACGCCGAGCATCAGGTGAACTAGTTCGTGTGCTGCTGTGCGGTGGAAAGTTTCGATACCTTCAGAGAACGAGGGTGACTTAAGGACAATGGTGCCGTTCATCGGAAATGAAACGCCCTGCGACCAGGCCGGCAATCTGCCCGCGGTGGCGCGATCGAATTCTTCCTGGCTGGAGACGACGAAAATGCGCGGCGGTCCGGGAAATGTTACCTCCAGCCTCTTCTCCAACTCCGGTTTAATCCGCTCCAGTTCCTCGAGGAGTTCCGAGACGTTGATGGCCTCTTCCGGGTGATGGTACACTCGAAATTGGTCGTTGCCGCGTTCTTTCCAACCCTCCACAGGTTGAGCCAACGCCGCAGTACCCAGTATCAAGAGCAGTATTAGAATCAATCGGCGCATGACGGCCTATAGAAGGTGGTTTCCATTGATGTCCAGGTGAAATTCGCTGCCCAGGAAATTGGCCGCTTTCTTCGAAATCAGCATGCGGGACAGGAAGGTTTCGAAGTATTCCATGACCGAAGCAATGCGGTTATCTACCTTTAGTTCGAGGGTAATATGACCGGCGTTCGAGTTGACGTTGATAATCGACTTGGTCACCGCATAGTTGACCCGATCGTGAATATCCGTCTGCAGACTACGGGTTGTGCGTACACGGGATCGGTGAACGTCAGCCTTGTCTGCAATGATCAATGCAGCGGTGATACGGCTGACAGGGACGCCGTCCTCTTCGTGATGGTTGCCGATGGCACCGATCACTTCGGCCGTCTCTTCGAAGGGCATGCCCAATTCGTCGAGCAACCTTCCAGCGAAGATGGCGCCGGTCTGAGCGTGATGATCGCGGTTGATGACATTGCCCAGATCGTGCAGATAGCTGGCGATGGCGGCCAGTTCTTGCACCCGCTCATCATCCCCCAGCGCTGCGAGGATATTGCGGGCGGTCTTGGCCACGACCTTGCCATGGCGGTCGCCGTGTTCGGTATATCCGATCACCCCCAGAAACTCATTGGATTTCTCCATGAGGATCTGCACTTTGGGGTGCGCCTGCACGTCCTTGATGGAGACGGATGCCTGTTTAGTGGATTTTTCTGGCATTATGCGCGTTTTATTACATTTATGTATTGAGTAACTTAAAAGATGGCCGCACCGAGCAGATCCTGCAACTGGTGGAGTCATCGTGTAGAATGTCTGTAATTACTAACTTCAGAGAAGCTGAATTGGATCCACGTCCACGGTCATATGCACGTTCGTAGGCAGATCGGTTCTGAACGATTCGATAAAGGACCTGAGTGCGCGGTGTGCCGAGGACTGGATGGCGCGGTGGCGGATGTCGGTCTTGAGAATCACCTGGTAGCGATAGCGATCTTTGAGGCGGTATCGGAAAGCGGGGGTTGGACCCATCCAGCTTGAACGGAGAATTGATCTGCGGGCAGTTTTCGCGAAGTTCCCTGCGGTCTGGCGCGCTTTTTCACTGTCCCTGGAAGAGAAAACGAAGAGGACCATCCAACCCCAGGGAGGATAATTCACGCTGCGCCTCAAGGTGATCTCTCTGACGAAAAAAGCGCGGTAGTCCCCTGTTTTAACCAAACCGAGGACCGGATGCTCCGGCATCCAGGTCTGCACCAGCACTTCACCCGGGTTATCACCCGGCGCGGTCCGACCGGCACGGCCGGCGGCTTGCAGATGCAGAGCGAACGATCGCTCATCGCAGCGAAAATCGGGGAAGGCCAGTTCCACGTCGGCGGAAAGGATGCCTACCAGGGTTACCCGCGGGTAGTCGTGCCCGCGCGCGACCATCTTGGTACCCAGCAGCACGCTCTGTTCACCCCGGGCGAAGCCTTTCAAGATGCGGTGATGGGCGCCCTTGCGGCTGGTTGTGTCGAGGTCCAGGCGGGCTACGGCATCGGGGGACAGGAGCTCCATCAGTTCTTCTTCAACCCGCTGAGTACCGCTCCCCGAATAGCGCAGCGATCCCTCACAATCCGGGCAGGTCTTGGAGGGTTCGGCGTTGAAACCGCAGAAATGGCAGCGCAGCCGTTGATCGTTCTGGTGGTAGGTCAGTGTGATTTCACAGTGACGACAGCGGAGGATATAACCGCAGCCAGGGCAGAAGACGTAGGTAAAGTAACCGCGCCGATTGTGTAGCAGAATAACCTGTTCGTCGCAACCGCTGCGGTTCGATATCGCCTTGCGCATCTCGCTGCCGAGAGCTTTGCCGGCCCGTTGCGGCGGCTCCGCAAACCGGATCACCGGGAGGGGGACGCTGTCAACCCGGTTGGGAAGTTCCAGAAGAGTGTACCGGCCTCTCCGAGCGTTGTGGAATGACTCTACACTGGGGGTGGCGCTGCCTAAGATCGCCGCGGCACCGGCCTGCTTTGCTCTGACCAGTGCTGCATCACGGGCGTTATACCGAGGATTGGGTTCGTTCTGTTTGAAACTGGGATCGCCCTCCTCGTCCACGACGATCAGTTGAAGGTTCTTCAACGGGGCGAAGAGCGCCGACCGGGCTCCAATGACGATGGGAAATTCACCGCTGCGGATGCCCTGCCAGACGTCGGTTCGCTCGCCGTCTGACATGGCTGAGTGCTGCAGCCCGATACGGTCACCGAAGCAGGCACGGAAGCGGCCGACCAGTTGGGGTGTCAGAGAGATTTCCGGGATCAAAACCAGTGCCGCGCCTCCCCGTGCCAGAACCTGCTCGATAACCTTCTGGTAGACGAGCGTTTTGCCCGATCCGGTGACTCCGTAGAGGAGAAAAGTTCTCGCTTCACTCTTCTCAAGGCTCCTCGTGACCGCGTCGATGGCTGTCTGCTGGTCTCCGTTGGGTTGAGGGAGAGGCGCGCTGTCGTGCAACGTCAGGGCTTCAAGGGTGGGGTAACGCTTGATCTGGACGCGTTGGGACGTCACCAGCCCCTTTGCCAGCAGCGCTTTCAGTGCCGGACGGGTGGCGTTGGCTCGCTTTAACAGTTCGATTGCGGGTGGATTTTCCTGATCCGGTGCAATGGTTCGCAGAATCCGGGATTGGCTGGGAGCCTTTTTCAGCAACTCCTCGGCCGTTTCTATCAAATCGGCGGGTGTGACCCCTTCCGGTTTCGAAATAATCTCTTCCCAGAGCTGGGAAATCTTTCCGCGAGGGGCTCGTTCCTCAATCCTCACTAGGCCGAGCACTTCAAGATGCCTCAAATGCCTCAGAGCGTTGGGGATCTTATGCTTACCGGTCAGCGAACTGACGGACAGGTTTCTTGCCGTTTCGAGGAGATCGAGTAATGCCCGTTCGGATCGGTTCAATTTTCTAGTCGAACCGCAGGCGTCCGGGATAAAACTGGCGACGCGTACCCCCGCCTGCAGATACCCTCCCGGGAGTGCCGCTTTCAGGGTTTCACCCCAGGAGCAGAAATAGTATTCCTTTATCCAATAGGTGAGATCGAGGATGTCCTGGGAAAGCAGCGGTTCAGGGTCCGGCAGGTCAATGACGTCGCGTAAGTGTCCTGCTGGAATCGGGTCATCCGGGTAGTCGACGATGACGCCAGTAAGAATCCTTCGTCCGAAGGGGACGACTGCTCGACAACCGGCACGGGCGCGTTCTTTCAGTTCGGAGGGGATCCGGTAGGCAAAAGTTCTGTCTATGGGCAGCGGGAGTGCCAGTTGAATATGATCGGACATTTCCTCAGTCGAGTGTTCGAAATGTGACAAGTATTGGAGGATCCAGTTGGGTCGCCACTAAAATAATGTATGCGGGGTTTCAAAAGCAAGACATTTATTTACGCTGCGGCGTGGAGATGTCAACCGCCTGAAAATTTGGCGTGATTTTCGGCGTTAGAGCAGTTTTTGCAGTTTTTCCTTGAAATCCCCGCATAAATTTTTTAACTTGAATCAGGATGAATGGATTACACTTTCTGATATGAACCAGAACGGCAGGAGTCGGTTAAACTACCGCTTTAATATTTTCTTCCGCTTCATCGCCAAGGAACTCCTCCGAGCCTTCTACCATACGGCATACCGGATTTTAAGACCGGGCATTCGGTTTCACTGCCGTAACATATTCGAAGGCCGTAACGCTCTGGTGTTCTCCAACGGCGACGTTACCTGTGTCTGCGCTGATCATGGTATGATCAATCTTGGGAACGTCAACGACGCTTCTCTGGAAGAGATCTGGCGAGGAGATAACTTTGAAGAGTTACGGCGGAGTTTTCGTTCGAATAAACTCCCGCTGCGCCATTGTGCCGTCTGTTTTGCTTTTGAAAAAATCACAAATCCCTCGGAAGATCTTTACCGCATAGAACCATTTTTCTGGAACCTTCACCTTGAAACCACGCCCGTTTGCAACCTGGAGTGCGCCATCTGCAGGCGTGATGAGGTGGAGAAGCATCGAGGTGGTACTCGCCTTGCACCGGAGGCTGTCTACCCGCTCCTGGACGAAGTCATCAAGCACCGTACCAATAAGTTCGTGCTGTTCTTCGGGTTCGGAGAGCCCCTTCTAGATAAAAAAATCTACGATTACATCACGTATTTGAAGGAACGATATCCGGAAGTAATCGTCTCCATATCGACGAATGGGATTCCTCTGGATACGGATCAGAATGTGGATAGGTTACTTAATACACCCCTCGATATCATCCTCTTCTCAATTGACGGCATCACGGACGAGGAATACCTGAAGTACCGAAAAGGGGGGAATCTGACGCGGGCTCTTTCAGCCATGGAACGCTTGGTGAAGAGGCGCAAAGAGTTGGGGCTGGAGCATCCATATATTGTCTGGCAGTATCTGTACTTCCGTTGGAACGATTCCGATAGTTCGATCCGTGCCACCATCGAGGAGGCCCGCAGGATTGGAGTTGATCTGCTGCATTTCCTGCCGACGAGAACGCCGGTTACGGGCATCTCCTGGAAAAACCAGCTGCGGAGGAATAAAGGTGTCATGTACAAGTTCGGTAACCTGGAACATGATTACAATCCCCACGGCCGGGCGAAGGTCATCCAGGTGACGGACGACATGGAAGATATTCCGCTCAATTAACCTGTCGGCATGCAGCCTTTCAATAAATAGAGACGGCAACCATTATGATTGAATTTCGCTTTCACAGTCGGGGTGGACAGGGCGGCGTCGTCGCCGGGAAGCTTCTGGCTGTGTCCTTCTTTAAGGAAGGCAAGCACGTGCAGACCTTCCCCACATTCGGAGTGGAACGACGCGGGGCGCCGGTGATGACCTACGTGCGAATTTCCGATAAACCCATCCGCCTGCGCAATCAGGTTTACGAACCGGACCATCTGGTGATTCTGGATCCCTCCCTGATCGCGTACTTTGATGTGACACAGGGGCTGAAAAAGGGCGGGATCATCCTCGTCAACTCGGATAAAGACGTTGCCGAATTCGAGTTTCCCGCGGATTTTCAACCCATCGCCGTCAATGCAGCTCGCATTGCCCTTGACCATAAGCTGGGTTCGATTACCCAACCCATTGTCAACACGGCCATCATCGGCGCTATCGCCAAAATCACCGGATTGGTCAGCCTCGATTCCGTGGTCGCCGCCATTAAAGAAGAAGCCCCGGTCAAGCCTGAAGAGAATGCCGCTGCGGCCGTGGATGCCTACAATACCGTGGATCAGCTGGCGTTGGCTTAAACTGGTCGCGGCATGCAAGGACAACAAAGTATAACTTTGATACATCACCATGAGTGACGAAAAAGTCAACATAAAGAGCTACCGGGATATCCCCATCGCACCGGCTTCGCTGGGACGGATGAGTGTCAACAAGACCGCTTCCTGGCGCAATGCTGAGCCTTACTACGAGGAGAAGTCGGCCCCCTGCAACCTCAGTTGTCCCGCCGGAACCGATATCGTGAAATTTCTCCACGACACGGCTATAGGTAACTACGAAGAGGGCTGGAAGACGATCCTCCAGACCAATCCGTTTCCTGGAACCTGCGGCCGCGTCTGTCCTCACCCTTGCGAACGTGAATGCAACCGCGAAAACATGGGCGGCAGGGTCAACGTACACATGCTGGAGCGCTTTCTGGCTGACGCCAATTTCGAGAAGAAACTCAAACCCAGTTTTCTCGAAGGCAAAAAGAAGCAGACGATCGGCGTTGTGGGTTCCGGACCTGCTGGGCTGTCCTGTGCCTACCAGTTGGCTCGGAGGGGGTATGGAGTCACGGTGTACGAATCGCTTCCGGAAGCGGGTGGCATGATGCGCGTGGGCATCCCGGACTACCGGCTTCCCAAAGGCGTGCTCCAGCAGGAGATCGATTTTATCCTGGCGCATGGAGTGGATCTGAAACTGAACACCCGCGTGGG
>JALGZU010000114.1 GCA_025774735.1 candidate division LCP-89 bacterium
GGTGGCTGAACTGGTGAACGGCTACCGGAACGCGGGGATGCATGAAGTGACGTTCGATGCAGTGAATCTGGCTTCGGGGCTTTACCTGTATCGGATACAGGCGGGGAGTTACAGCGATGTGAAGAAGATGGTGCTAATCAAGTAAAAAGACAACAAGGAAGGGCGGGGAAACCCCGCCCCTACATATAACAGGCGGTTCCGAGGTTTCGGGATCGCTTTTTTTATTCCTTTGAGCAGGTTCATAGACCTATGACACCGTGAAACACCCGAATGAATTCGGGTGCCCAACTTTTCAGGGAAAGTCTCTAAAGAGACTAATGCCTTATTTATTCTTATTGAAAAAAAATTGCGTGGTTTCAATTTTTAACTTGCTTTTTGAATATTTTGAGTGTATATTGTATAATGTATAGACAATGGTAAAAACCATTGCTGTGGGGATCATTATGAAAAGGTATCTTTTTATCGTCATCTCTATCCTGCTGGTGTACGGTACCGGCTATGCGGAGACGTACGTGCCCGCGGGGCCGGTAAGCGGGACGTGGACGCTGACAGGATCGCCATACCTGGTGGAGGGAGAGATCAGGATCCGACTCGGGACGGTGTTGACCATTGAACCGGGCGTGGAAGTGATCTTTCAGGGACCATTTAAGTTTATCATTAGGGGACAGCTTTGGGCAGTAGGGACGGAGGCGGATTCGATCACGTTTACAGCTGTGGATGCCAGCATCGGCTGGCATGGATTCAGATTTTATGACCTGTCGGCTCAACCAGATAGTTCGAAGTTGATGCACTGCAAAATCAGTAACGGAAGGTCAGCCAATCAGAATTGGGCAGGAAATGATAAGCACGGAGGGGCGATCTATTGCAGCAATTCAGATAAGCTGTTGATCAGCCACTGTCTGATCTGGAATAACCGGACGGGGGATGTATGGGGGGCGGATGGATGGTCGGGGAATCCAGGCGGACCTGGTGAGAGCGCCACATCAGGGCAAGGAGGAGCTATTTACTGCATTGCTTCTGAGCTTCAAATTACAAGCAGTGTTTTTCACCACAACAGGACCGGAAATGCTGCGGGAGGAGAAGGTGGTGATGCCTGGAATGGATCCGGTATAAGCGGAGGTCAGGGCGGTTTTGGGATATCGGGAGAAGGAGGTGTTATCTACTCAGTTAACTCAACTATTGTGTTTGACAATAATATTCTCTTTGAAAACAAAACAGGCGAAGCAACCGGAGGGATGGGGGGGCACGGGAGTCATGACTCGGCCACAGGAGCAGATTATGCCGTAGGCGGTCCCGGAGGTGATGGCGGCTACAGTGAATCGGGATCGAGTGGAGTCATCTGCCTTGTGAATTCAGATCTGCATGGGTTCAATAATGCATTTTTCAACAATACGACCGGGGGCGCATACGGAGGTAATGGAGGGTTTGGGGGAAGCGCGGATAATTGGCAGTCACCTTTTAGAGAATACGCTGGTAACGGCGGGGATGGTGGTAACAGCATAAGTGGGAATGGCGGTTGTATTTATGTTGGACAGAGCACTTTAAATGTCAGCGTCAGCACATTCACGGAAAACGACGTAGGTGTAAGTTTAGCAGGCCATGGAGGGCCGCCCGGTTCTGGAACTCATCCTGGCGAATGGGGTCTGGCCGGTAGACCAACTTCAGGAACCGGCATAATACACACACCTGCTGAAAATCAGACTGTTATATCGAATTCAATCGTGTGGGAGGGAGCAGCAGATCCAATCGACGGACCAGCCGAGGTTACTTACAGCTGTGTTTATAATGGTTTTCCAGGAATCGGAAATATAAGCAATGATCCTATTTTCACCAGTCTACCATTTTGGGGATATTTTCTCGCTCAGACGGCTGCCGGGCAGGCAATTCAATCGCCATGCGTTGATGCTGGCTGTCCAGATTCATTGCTTATTTCAGGAACCACCCGTACAGATGCTTTTCCGGATATAAGAGTAATGGATATGGGATTTCACCATACTGCCTTTGATACCATTCCCTACTTAATTGTATCTCCTGACTCACTTGATTTTGTTGCCGGATTCGGGGGATCAAATCCTGACAGCCAAATGTTCATTATCAAAAACAACTATGCCGGTTCCTTTTACTACAATATAACTGAAAATGCAACCTGGCTATCGTGTAACCCTATGAACGGAGGGCCTGTGCCACCGCATGATTCCGTGACCGTTTCTGTCGACATATCGGATCTGCAACCCGGTACATACCCAGAATATATAAATGTGACGGCGCCGAATGCAATCAACAGCCCTGACAGTATTCTCGTCACCTTACAAGTGACTGAACCTGTTTTATCAATAAGCACTGACAACCTGGTTTTTAACGCAGTACCGGGAGAAAATCCTCCAAATCAGACATTTGAAATCATGAATACCGCGATGGGAACTTTTGACTATGAAATATCAGAAAATATTTCCTGGCTGTCCGTCACTCCGGAAAACGGAGGCCCAATTCCGCCTACGGATACTGTAACGGTTTCAATTGACGTTTCATCCTTGCCCATCGGAACATACGAAGGCGACATCATCGTGGAGGCGTCTCTCGCAGCCGGCAGTCCTCAGACCATCCATGTCATACTGAATGTCGACCAGTTTCTATTCGGCCCGGTGAGTGGTACTCTAACGACCGGCACGTACAGGGTCATCGAAGATATAACCGTTGCCAGCGGAGATACGCTTATCATTGAGCCAGGGACGACTCTACTTTTCGTAGGACCTCAGAAACTGTTAGTTGAAGGATATTTAGAGGCTATTGGGACTGAATCCGATAGCATCAGGTTCTTAGCTTGTACTGCGCGCTGGGCGGGCATCGAATTTAACTACACCGGATATGACGAGGCCATATTGGATTATTGTTACATAAGTGACAGCGATTCGGGTGCGATACAAATTTACAGTTACAATTTATCACTAAACCACTGTACAATACGTGACAATTCCAGTATTGATCATGGAGGCGGGATTTGTTGTTATTCCGCCGACCTGACCATCCAGGATTGTTTTATCTACAGTAATTATTCCGATGGTGAGGGTGGTGGTGTTTATTGCAATGGTAACAACCTGGATATTACCAATAGTACGATTTCCAGTAACGCCTCCCCTTCTCATGGCGGAATTAGTGCATATTACTGTTCAGGTTCAATTGAGAATTGCACTGTGAACAGCAATTCAGGGGAGGACTGCGGTGGTATTTCATTCCAATTCTCCGATTTTCTGCTAACCAATTGTTCTATCGAGGGAAATGCAGCATACAACCGGAATGATGCAGGAGGATTATTAGTAGAATATTCAACAGTAACAATTGAGAATTGCAGCATTCATGACAATTATGGTAGTGGTATAATATATGATGATTCAGATGTAACAATCTTTCATAGTTTCTTCACCGATAATAATCCAGGTGCCGGTATCAGGGGATTCTCTTCAACTATTTTTATTGAAAACAGCGATATCGTCGGTAACTACTATCCAAACACGCTCTATGGCAGTGGAATCATGTCATATAATGATGACATCAGTTTAATTAACTCTATCATCAGTTACAATTTGTGGCACGGAGTAAAAATAGATTCTCCATCCGAAGTTGAAATAGCTTATTGTAATTTCTATGACAATGATAATGGTAATTTTATAGGCGATTTACCACCTGAATTGGGTGTCCTTGCCATGACAAACCTCAACGGCGATTCCTGTGATATTTTCTATAACATCTTCGAAGATCCAATGTTCATCAGCCTTTGGGAAGATGATTTTCACCTGATGGCGGGGTCGCCTTGCATCGATGCAGGGGATCCGGAGAGCCTGTTGGACCCGGACAGCACGATTGCGGATATAGGGGCGTTCTATTACGATCAGTCGGGGGCGGGGATCGGCAAGGAAAGCGAACGGATTATCCCCGAAATGTACTCCCTGCATCCCCCCTACCCCAATCCGTTCAACCCGGTCACGACGATCAGGTTCGGGCTGCCGGTGGGATCGTGGGTGAGGTTGGAGGTGTTCGATATCTGCGGGCGACTCACCGAGTCGCCCCTACAGGGCTTCAGGGAAGCGGGGTATCACGAAGTGACGTTCGATGCGTCGCATCTGGCATCGGGGATCTATTTCTACCGGATACAGGCAGGGGATTTCACGGATGTGAAGAAGATGGTGCTGGTGAAGTAGACAGACAACAAGGAAGGGCGGGGAAACCCCGCCCCTACATATAACAGGCGGTTCCGAGGTTTCGGGATCGCTTTTTTCATTTTTTTGGGGTTTGCGGGTTGACAAAAGGGATTTTTTTGCGTATAATATTATGATACTTTTGATAAATGAGGAGATGACGTTGAGGTTTCAAGGATTCTCACTGGTGATACTCGCAGGGCTGTTCATGGTTCTGCCGATGACGACGGGCGCTTTCGACCGTTCAGATAATCCCCTTTATGACACAACCGGCGACCTGTCGCTTATGGAAAACCCGAGGGAGCTGCGGTTTGAGCAGGCGGGCGTCTATATCGCTCCGGAAGCCGCTTCATGGACGGGAAAACGCAGCCGCGGCCCCGAATTCAGTTTCAGCGCGGCGGGCGAGCCGATCAGCTTGAGTGCGATTCCGGGCGTTGTCACGGGATTTATGCGCGATGACAACGGGGCAGTCACTGCCGTGATATCATTTGCGGATACTCGAAAAGTGCAGTGGCCGGGGCTCGAACGAGCTGAATTCACGCGACTGAACGCTCAGCTACTGGGTGACGTCTGGCATGTCACGCTTCAGCAGATGCAGGACGGGATTCCGGTCTACGGTTCGCGGCTGGACGCCAAGGTCACCAGGGACGGTTCCCTGGTTGCGATATCGGCCCGGTTGTTTCCGGCGGAACGCGTGGCAGCGGGCTTCGGCCTTCCGGCGAATATTGCGATGAAGTCATTGACGATCAATTCATCGACAAAACTCGATTACAGCAGCAAGGTTTACTATCCGGTCCAAGTTGAAGAGGAGATTCACCTGATTCCGGCCTGGCAACTGCGGGTCACCACAGACCAAGCCGACTTGCGGCCCGCGGGGATCGTGGATGCCCGGAGTGGTGCGGTTTTGTTGCGATACAACGACGTCGCTTTCGAAGAGATTTACGGCAACGTGACCGGGCTGGTGCTGCCGATGTATTGGAACGATGAGCCGCAGGCGTGGGTGCAGCGATTTCAGCGGGTCGACGTGACCGGCCAGGGGTTCGTGCATACGGATACGAACGGTGACTATTCGATGACGCTGGCTCCGAATCTTTACCCTATTCAGGGGTGGTTGGAAGGACTGTGGGTCGACGTCAATTACGAGGATGGTCCCGACGCAACCTACCTCGGCACCGCCAGCACCACGAGTCCGACGGACTGGTTATGGGATTACGAGCTGGCCCGCCAGGACGAAGCAAACATGTACTACCACGTGACGCTGGTGCACGATTACTTCAAGACATTGCAGCCCGATTTCACGGCGATGGACTTTCCGCTGCCGGCGACGGTGGCCTACGGGACGAATTACGAGAACGCCTTCTGGAACGGCTACGGCATTTATTTCGGTACCGGCGCGGGCACCTTCCGCAATTTCGCCCTCTTCTGCGACGTGATTTATCACGAGTACGTTCATGGTGTCACCGACATGATTTACCCGCCGGGGATGTTACCCTATACCGGTCAACCGGGGGCCATGAACGAAGCCTGGTCGGATTACTTCGCCTGTACGATCACGGATGAATCGCAGATGGGCGAAGGCGGGCTCTACACCAACGGCCAGGTGATGCGCGACCTGAACAACAACCTGGTCTACCCGGCTCACTGGGCAGGGGAGGTGCACGCCGACGGGCGCATCATCGGGGGGGCATTCTGGGATCTGCGCGAGGCGGTGGGCGCTGCAATCGCCGATTCGCTATTGCATTACGCCAAGTATTCCTTAGCTGAGCAGTGGGAAGATTACTTCCTGGACGTTTTGATCCTGGACGATGACGATGCGGACCTGTCCAACGGCGGGCCGCACCATCCCGAGATCTACGAATCGTTCGGGATACACGGGATCGGGCCAGGGGTGGAACCGGATCTGGAGATCGCCCTGTCTGCCATCGTGGAAGACGGGACGAACGGATCGTCGGGCAACGGCAACGGATTTTTCGAACCGGAGGAGATCCTGTCGATGAGTTTTTCGGTGTCGGACCTGAGGTGGCTCTACCCACCTGCGGCGGAGGACGTCACGGTATCGGTGAGTTCGGACAACCCGGACCTGTCGTTCGAGCCGACCAATTTCCTGCTGGGCTCCATCCCGGCGGGGATGATGGTTGAGGCACCGGAGAACCTGCTGATCACGGTTTCCCCCGAAGCGGACCTGGCCTTCGCTCAGATCATCTTCGAGATCAGCGCCAACGGGGGCGCGTACCAAGTCACCGATTCCCTGGAGATCGTGGTCGGCCACCCCACCCTGCTCCTCGTGGACGATGACGGGGGCGACCATTACCAGCAATTTTTCGACGCATCGCTGCGTATCTCAGACCAGATTTACTCGGATTATGACGTTTCCGACAGCGGTGCGATAAGCCTGGATCTGCTGATGGAGTTCGAAGTTGCGGTCTGGTTGACAGGCGACGAAAGCAGCAATACGCTAACAGCGGAAGACCAGAACAACCTGGCGCAATACCTGGAGAGTGGCCGGAGCCTGTTCATCACGGGTCAGGACCTGGTGGAAGACATCGGTTCGACGGCGTTCTTTACGGATTACTTAGGAGTTTCGCCGGTGGCCGGCCAGGTGAGCGGGTACTTTTCGCTGGAGGGGGTCGAAGGCGATCCCGTCAGCGGCGGCCAGTGGGTGATGATCCTGGGCGCCGAGGCGGGCAACAACCAGACATCCCCGGGCGCCATCGCGGCTTTGCCGGGCGCCGAGGAGATTTTCTACTACACGTACGATCCCCAGTTCAGAGCGGGCGGTGTGCGTTACGACTCCGGAAACTTCAAGACGGTGACGTTCTCGTTCGGGGCAGAAGCGATATCCGGGCTGGCGGAATCGACGCCGCTGGAGGACATTCTCGGATCGATCCTGGCGTGGTTCGAACTGACGACGGACGTGAAGAAGGATGTGCCGGAGGTGATCGTGGATTCGTTCCGGTTAGGTACCCCCTTCCCCAATCCGTTCAACCCTGTAACGACGATCAACTACCAGCTGCCCAAATCGAGCATGGTTACGCTAAGCGTTTACGATGTCTCGGGGCGGCAGGTAGCCGAGCTGGTGAATGGCTGGCGGGATGCGGGAGCGCACAACGTAACTTTCGACGCCTCAACTCTGGCGTCGGGGCTGTACTTCTACCGGATTGAAGCGGGGGGATTCACAGATGTGAAGAAGATGGTGCTGGTGAAGTGAAAGGCGGGGGAAGCACCCCCACCCTACGTAAAAAATAATTAAAGGCGGTTCCGAGATATCGGGATCGCTTTTTTTAAATTTCAGACTATTCAAACGGTATCGTCAATCAAAAAATTTTTCAGTATTAGCATCTTTTCTCTTGACTCTTTACTCTATTTGTTGTATATTTTACAACATTCTATCAATCCTGCATGTGAACAGCTAACACATGTGATTTGACGGCGAAACGGGCCTGACCTGCAACACCAGGGTGTGGGTCACATTGCCGGGTAAGATTAAAAGCCTGCAAGATGAAGGCACAGTTGGATTCATACTCTGCGGAGAGGTGGATCCGGTTGTGCTTTTTTGGCTCTACAAAGGCGTAGAAGAATTATGACTATCGGAGGATAAAATGAAAAAGGCAATAAGGGGAAGTGTAATCATCTGCCTTCCAGTTTTCCTGATTTATGGATGTTTATGGTTCGAATCAGTTGATCAGCCTACATCTGCATTGCCTGGTGAGACTTTCACCGTGTCTATCGTAACAGTTACAACAGGAGGTATTGTTGGTTATGCACCTTACTTTGGAGTTTGTCTTCCCGATGGGTGGACGATTCCGGGGGATGCCATCCCCTGTACCGGTGTATATACCGAAACGATTTATTATGATAGCCTGGTTTCCGCCATGCAGGAAAATGCAAGTCCCGCACCGGAAGGATATTTCTGGTGGGGAGGAGCTGGACGTGATGTAGAAACAGACAGCGGCAGTGTTTATGGAATCGTTGAAATTCAGCCATCTAACCAGTACGGACTTTTCTCAATCGATTACATGTTAGGAAATTCCTACTACATGCAGGGAGTAAATTGGGATAGAAGTGATAATCATTCAATCGGGATTGCCGACGAATATACCCCCAGAAACTTACAGGCTAACCTTTATAGTGACCAGCAGATGCTGAATACGTCTCTTTTGGTGGACACGACCTTCACGGATGAAAATCCTCATGATGGGATACAGTACTACGCCGTTTCCGCGTTCTATGATGACAGCACTGAACACCTGACGCCGTATGAGTTGCCGGTTATTTTCGGTGATCTGTACGTTTCCCCGGATGGAAATAATGCGAACAACGGATCATCGTTTGCGAATGCTCTGCAAACGATCACTTATGCCCTGTCTATCATTGATCCGGATTCCTTACATCCTCAAACGATTCTTCTCGCCCCCGGTACTTACAGTCCCTACACCAACGGTGAGCAGTTTCCCGTAACCTTGACCAGTTATGTGTCCCTCATAGGCAGTGGAGAGGAGGTTACTATTCTTGACGCAGCTTTTCAAGGTTGGGCTTTACAATTAGCGCAAAGCAGTTCGGCTGAGGGACTGGCCGTTACTAACGGTTCGGGTGGGATTTACTGTAGTGGTGCTTCCAGTTCAAGTCTTACAAATATCGCTGTAACGGGTAATACAGATGCCGGGATTTACTGTTCTTCTACCACCGGACTGAGTTTGGTAAATTTATCAATAACAGATAATTATGCTGAGTCAGGTGCTGGTATTTACTGTATCAACTCCAGTATGACTTTAGAGAATGTAACCATATCAGGAAACACGGCTACTCAATCTGGTGGTGGGATTTATTGTTCCACTTCGGATATGACTTTTAGGGATGTCACCATTACAGGTAATTCTGCTGAGTCAGGTGGTGGGATTTATGGTAACCAACCCAACATTGTATTTGATACGATACTTCCTTGTAATATCTATTTAAACTATGCCGATATCGGCAACGATCTGTGTAGTTGGGGAGCAAATATGTATGTCATTGTCGATACCTTCACAGTGCTTAATCCAACAGAATTTCAGGCTTATCCCATTGAAGATTACGTATTTTTCATTCAACAGGGAATGGTGCTTATCCCATTGAAGATTACGTATTTTTCATTCAACAGGGAATGGTGACCCAAACAGCCGCCGATCTCTATGTATCCCCCAACGGGGATAATGCCAACAGCGGTTTGACTGCAGAAGATCCGTTGAAAACGATCCACTATGCTTTTACCAAGACCGTCTCAAGCCCAATGCCTCAAACAGTCCATCTTTTAAATGGCACCTACAGTCCATCGACAAATGGTGACTATTTCCCGGTATGCATGCCGAGGTCCATCGACAAATGGTGACTATTTCCCGGTATGCATGCCGAGTTATGTGAATTTATCCGGGGAATCTGAGGTTGGAGCTATACTTGATGCAGAAAGTGTCAACAAGGTGATGAGAATCCATTATAATATAGGAACAACAATTTCAAATTTAACTCTTACGGGAGGAACTGCTGGACAGAACTACCCCAATGGGGGTGGGATTTACTGCTTTGTTTCCAG
>JALGZU010000625.1 GCA_025774735.1 candidate division LCP-89 bacterium
TAGGATTGCAGCAAAATCGAATGATTGATAGCGCTCGAGCAGCTTTGCACATGTGACATAAGCCGTTCCCGTTTGCGGCGATAGAGTGATCGCTTTCTGAAGCGCATCGAAAGCCATCCAGCGGCAGGGATGGGAAGCCAGCCTGTCCACCCCGGGCTCCATCAACCAGCCGGCGCACTCGAGTAGTTCCGCGAAGAAAAGGTAATCGGCCATTTCCAGGTTACCGGCCTCGCTGACCCGTTGGAATAACTGCCGGTCATTACAACTCTTGCGCAGATGATGACAGAATCGCTCGAGTTCACACCCCGCGGCAGCCGCTTCGCCAATCTCCTTGAGGCACCAGAACAGCGCCCAACGGGATCTGAGATGCCCGGGATCAATTTCCAGGGCGCATTGCAGGGAAGCGCGAGCGTCCGGCAAGCGTCCCTCCTGAAGTGATTGAGCTGCCAGTTCAAAGTGTGGGGTTGCTGACTCAACGTCAGAAGCCGCGGCAGCCATCAGCAACCGGAATCCTTCCGGTTTCAGTTTACCCACCGGTTGCCCAGGATGACGGTCCGCCAGCTGCAGAAATGCTCGACCCAAATAATGTGAGTTATTCGCATCACCCCGGAGTTCACATTCATGTAGATAATCCTTCACTGAAGCGACAAGCTGTCCGGCACGGTGTTCGATGGTATGGTTTGCCAACACCTGTGCCAGACCTGCGTCAGCGATATAATCACGCTGCTGATCATCGCGCAGGAGTACGTGTAACCGCTCGATCACGTTCTCCGACTCGAATGCGACCAGATGTTCCCAGTCATTGAAGAACTGTTTCCAGCTACCGTCGCTGCTCTCGGTCAGGAGACAGGCCCCGCAGGCCATGATTTCGAAGGCACGCAAATTCAGCCCGGGAAACAGGTTCTCGTTTAAAACTACCCGGGATTGATTGTAAATCTTCGCTACCTCTCCCGGAGGGATTGCGCGGGTTCCGCTGCCGTCGAAAACCTGCAGCCGAAAATGGCGGCTCAACTCCCGCAGTAGCCAGGTACGCTTCGGGCGTACCCGTTCGTTGAGCGAACCGACGAAGGACACGTCGTAAAGCTTTTCTAAATTCAGGCGGTGATAGATATTCTGATCCGCCGCGAGTGGTAGCCAGTCAACGCGGTCTGCCCGGTGGGGGTATTTCGCTCTAAAATCCTTTACGGATGAATTCTGATCAAAAAAGGTCAGGTCGAAAACGTTGGCCATGTGGAACTGCCAGAAAGCGTTCATGGGCGAATCCACCCCGTAGAACACCTTCGGGATCTCGACGGCCTCCAATCCGAGAAAGGCCGTTCGCAAATTGATGGAATCTGTCAGAAGCATGAAATCGGGTACAAAGGGACATCGATCCAGAATATCTCCGACATGGACCGGTTCCAGCCCCACCTTGAAATCCGCGGCCTCCGCAGGGCCGGCGAGGAAGACATCGTGTCCCAGCTTTCGCAGGCTATCCGAAAAGTAGGAGTCATTTAGAAGAAGTATTCGCATGAGCGCGTTTACACAGAAACCTGACCATCAAGGGAAGCCCTAAGGAACTCCCGCCGTCGGTTCAGAAAATCAATGGAAGCGAGTTTTGTCTCCTCGATATAGGCATTTGGTACGGTTCCGATCATGGGTAAATTACCAAGAGCATGGAGCCAGTATTTGATCGGGATATCGATAGATG
Source organism: candidate division LCP-89 bacterium (assembly GCA_025774735.1). The sequence goes on from JALGZU010000625.1 coordinate 1,691, forward strand.
CACCGCCTTGTGATGAGATTGCGTAATCGGTGCGGGAATCATCAACGTTTTCATACGGCATTCGAACGGCTTTGAACACATCTCGGGCAAAATCTGAAAAAGCGACTACGTCAGGTGGATCCGCTGCCCCGGTCAGGGATTCATATTCCTGACCAGCATCCGTCCGGCAGGATCTGAAGAGATGAAACTCCCCAGACACTGTCACATTTGATTGGGAAGATGCCTGAATCCCCCATACAATCAGGTCCGACATCCTTTGTGAGGTTTTCAGATCCTGCAGACAACGGTAGCCACATTCGAGAGCCGTAGGGTGATCGCAGGGGTACTGGTCGCAAGCGGGTGTGATGATGAGGTGGTCATCTCCGTACGGTCCCGTCTCGAACAAACCCGCCTCACCGAAGTATATCCCCAGAACCCGGGTC
>JALGZU010000626.1 GCA_025774735.1 candidate division LCP-89 bacterium
GGCTTCATACAAAGCTGTCGTCGTCTCGTCCGGAATGCTGTCCAGTTCATCTTTCAATAATCGGACGCATTCCTGGTAAAGGCTAAGGGCTTCGGACTGCCGACCGCTCCAGGCGTAGAGTTGCATCAGGTGCCGGTAGGCGCTCTCGCGCAAGTTGTCGATTTCCAACTGGCGCAAGGCATATCCTTCGGCGGAGTCATATTCACCCTGGGTAAGGAGATCGGTTGTCAAAGTATCTAGAACGCCGAGCACTTGCCGGCGATAGGCTGCTCTCCGGGATCCCGCCCACTCTTCAAAAGGATTGGCATCAGGAAGATAAAAATCAACCAGGAAGTCACCGCGATAGAGATCAACAACTCTCGGCCAATGCTCCTGAGAACCATCCAATAGCCGGTTAATTTCGGCCACATCTGATTGCACGGGGTATTCAGGATTAATCTGAACTGTTGACCGGTCGGTCAGCAAGAAATGGATCTGATCTTCACTATTTGGGGCCGGAAGATCGATGATGGATTGACGCAAATGATAAAGGCTCTGTCGCAGATTGTTACGAGCCGATTTTTGGGGGAGATCCGGAGATAAGAGACCCATCAGCGCCTCACGCCGGTGAATCATCATGCCCGTTGCATTCTCAGTGACGAGGAACGCCAAAAGTGCTTGAGCCCGCCTGGTTTTAAATTTTACGGCCGGCTGGTTGTTTAACGTAGCGACATAGCGACCCAGCAGTGACAATGATAAACCGGTCATGATCCCCTGTTTGTGCTCGGATATCCCAACCCTTTGATTCAAGTATACGCGAAAGTACATCTCCATAAAACTAAATTGGTCTTTTCTTAACCAATTTAGCCACTAAAACGATTCCCAGTTCGAGATTTAGCAAAGAAAAGCCGTGAATCTTCAAAGTGAAACGGTTTTGTGACGCTTTTTGACGGTAGTTACACGGAAATTCGACATTGTTAACACGAGTGACTGCCAGACTGCAACCATCGATTCGTAAGCACCAGAGGAGATGGAAACATGCGGTCCAGATTTCACTTACTCATCTTATTAACGCTCGTTGTTTTTCTCCTGGGAGTAGTCAACCTGGCTACGCCAACAGGTAGAGCGGTTCCAGAACCACTAACTATCTTCCGGCAAACTGTGACGCATATCGATGATGCAGTTCAAAAAACTCTCAATAAGGCACAGTTGGGACTAGAATTCAATCGAGTAAGTTTCGAAAGAATCAGCCAGTTGCTTAACATGATCCCCACGGGTAAATCGACTTTAAGCATGATCGAAAAATATGACATTGATGTAGGTTTCGAATCAGGAGAAGGATCTCGTTTCATTCCGAGCACAAACCAAATCATCATCGATTCCAATCAAGGAGAGCTTTTAGCTGCCCTCACATTAGTCCACGAAGTGACGCATGCCAGATTTTTTCATGATGGATCGGCGTCAAATGTCCTGTCGGTCGACCGAAAGGAATTTGTTAAAAAGAAAGTGGAAGAAGAATTGAACGCAGTGGGAAGTAGCATTGAGGCCCAGATGGAACTTGAGGCAGCAGGTGTTGATACGTCAAACATGAACGGCCCCCTGGAATCCCTATATAGACAGGCATATGAGAAGGTAATGGGATCTTCCGGAGCTGGCGATACCAGGCCGGATGATCAAGCGCTCCAATCCTTAGCCCGCACTGCTGGTCGAATGAGGGTGTTCATTGCTCTTATGAACGGTCAAGTTGTTACCTCGAATACCCAGCAGACCTATCCGGACTACTGGGGGTCAGAATGGGACAAGCAAAACGATACTCTCTGAGCCGAGATTCTTAAAAATCTTTGTAGCCCGGGATGATCTGTCCTGCCACCTGCTACATGCTAATTGCCTCCTTCATGTTCTGTAATCAGCATTGATGGTCACATATTCATGGGTTAGATCGGTGGTCCACATCGTCGCCAGATCCTCACCCTGACCCAAATCCAACCGGATGTTGATCTCCGGCCGGGCAAAAATGGCCGCCGCATCCTCTTCCCGGTAGCCGGTTGGTGTGCCCGAGGCCACAATTTGTAGCTCCTGTCCGCCGGGGTTGCCAACCCACAAAGCCACCTGCCCCTGGTCGAAAGATACACC
>JALGZU010000627.1 GCA_025774735.1 candidate division LCP-89 bacterium
GCGCCGGGCGAGAAGATCTCGGTTCATAAGGCAGGGATGCGGTTAAAATTGTTGTTAAGATAGGCAAGAAGTCCACTTGAATCAAGCATTTTCGGTTGTTTTGTGGTCAATCTTTTTTAATAATAGGGTAGAAACGAAAAAAGCCCCGGTGTGGGGCTCATTTCATCTCTAAATCCAGTTGAAGTCATCGGTGTTTGACGCCCGCGGCACTGAAATACACTTTCCTGAAATCCTCCAGGAGCGTCTTCATGGTGGTGACGTGGGAGAGATTGGTGGTCTGTTTCGCTTTCATGGCGTGAAAGATGATCCCGTGCAGGATCGCCAGTTTATCGCTGTAGACGTGAGAGGCTTTTTCGTCCTCACCCGTCAACGGTTTGATTCGCTGCGCCAGGAAGTAATTGCTGACAATGTCGATGATCTCATCTGCATGGTGATCCTTGTTGTTCACCCAGCGGACGATCTGGTTGTGGTTCGCGGGAGTCCTCTTTCCCAGCGCCACGATCTGCTTCATGCTTTTTTCGATGGTTTTGATGTGTTCGGCGATCATCTCGAAGCGCATCTCATCGTCGTAGATACCGCAGGGAACTTGACAGTGAGACCTCGCTTCCGGTATGAATACCAGCGCGGCCACCAGCGCCATCAGGACTGTTGTAATGACTTTTTTATGACGTATCATGGGATCCTCACCTGACTATATGTTCATTTCTTCGTTCGAATAGGTTATACGCTCATCAGGGGAATATTTTGGCGTTCTCAGATTACTCGGTTTCCGCCATCAGCATCACATCGTCCACCCACCACTGGATGGTGCCGGGCTGGGTTTTGTAGTACCAGAAGGCGATCTCCAGTTTTCCGGCGCTGCCGCAGTATTCATCCAGGGAGACGTTCACCTGCGTCCAGGGCTGGCTCAGTAGAAAGAATTGCGCCCAGACGGTTTCGGTGACGCTGTCGTTGATTTCAACTAGGATGCTCGCTTCAGCGGCGCCGGGATTCATGTAGAAGTAATTCGTTTTACTCCAGAAGGTGAGGGTGGCGGTATCGTAGTCCGTGATATCGAAATAGAGGGTGATTTCGGCACTCCCGGCGATGCTGGAATTATCCCAGGCTTGCATGCTGTAATCGCCGCTGACAGCGTCGCTGGAGAGTACCCAGGCGAAACTGCTTGTCCAGAGGTCCATTCCCTCCTCGAAGCCATCGGTGAAGAGCGTATCGATGGTTGCCTGAGGCCTACCCGAGGAGGCGGGACCGGCACCGGTGCCGCAGTGGCAGAACAGCAAGCTTGCGGCGAAGAGGCCGAGGATGATTGCAGCGTTGGTTCTGAAGGGCATGAGGGTATATGTTCGTTTGTAAAAGATGTTGGGATTCGGGACGGGTTGCATCCCGGTATATTCTTACTGAAATAAAGCCGTTATTGCAAGAGTTATTTTGGCCATTTATGAGTGAAGAGCTGGAGGTTCTGATTCACCGCCCAGAGACAAACTCTCCCTCAGTACAAAACCGTTGCATCTTGTCGATAAATTGTTTACATTACGGCGATGAAAAGAAACGAGGAACGGCGAGACTTATGAACACAGGACTCTTATCGGGCGCGACCGTGCTGGACCTGACGCAGATGTTATCGGGACCTTACGCTGCGCTGCTGCTGGCCGACCTGGGTGCCAGAGTAATCAAAATCGAGGACCCCAAGACCGGCGACCGCATCCGGGGGATGGGCCCTCATTTCAACCAGGGTGAAAGCGCCTATTTCCTGAACATCAACCGCAGCAGGGAGAGCGTCTGCCTGGACCTGCGCGATGCTGATGACCGGGAGACCTTCTACAAGCTGGTCGAGAAGGCGGACGTGGTGCTGGACAACTTCCGGCCGCGGGTGCTGGAAAAACTCGGGCTGGAGTACGAGACCTTAAAAGCGCACAACCCCCGGATCATCCAGCTTTCGCTTTCCGCCTACGGCCAGACGGGACCTTACCGCGATGCGCCGGCCTTCGATCTCACCCTGCAGGCGATATCCGGCGCCATGTCGGTGACGGGGGAGCCCGGGCGCGATCCCGTGCGCATGGGGCTGCCCATGGGGGATCTGGCCGGGGGGGCTTTCGCGGCCATGGCCATCAG
>JALGZU010000628.1 GCA_025774735.1 candidate division LCP-89 bacterium
CTGAATTCACGTATGCTTTCGGCACCGGCCCGATTGCAGGTGAGATCCATTTGCCCACATCCAGCCGGAGGGCTTATGTCGGTGATTTTACGGATAGGGAGCGCTTTCAGGTACAGCTGCAAATAACCGGTCCGGATGTGCTGACACCTGAGGGCGCCGGCCCGGTTTCCATTAAGGGCCTGCACGAGTCGCTTTTTGATATTCAACTGCGCAGCACAGCAACATCGGAGACATACGAGGTCAGGTTTTTAAATACCGAATATGTCTCCGGCGAATACTGGCTTGAGGTGGAAGCGCCGGAGATTACGAATCCGGCCGACGGTCGGGTCTACGATTTGGAGATTTGCCTGTGTAAAAGTGGCCCCGGTGAATGCTCCATATCGCTCACGGCGGCTAGCGCAGTGGAATATACTCAAGAAACCCTCAACCAGATGATAGTTGTGGACCGCTCATGGAGCATGCATTATCCGGAGCCTGTCGAAAACGCTAAAATCACAGCTGCTAAAAATGCCGCCAGCATGTACGTTAATGCCGCCGGCATAGATGACCATGTGGGATTGGTGACATTTAGCGGAGACAATAGCGAACCCAACCTTGATGGTTTAGATTGCGACGACTCGACCCTCTTTTTTTCAGATCGCGGGGGCTTGCTGGATATATCAGTGGCTGGGCATCGAGGAGAGATACTGTATTCGATCGAGCACGATATTGTAGAAGATGGCTGGACGTCCATCGGCGACGGTATCAAAAAAGCACGTGATGTGCTGCTCACGACGACTGCTTCTGCCGATAAAGATGTCATCGTCCTTTTGAGCGATGGTCTGGAGAACGAGGGTGATTTCTGGGAGGAAGCAAATCCGGACTGCGGCACGGGACCGGTGAAACCCACTTTCAGAGATGGTGGCATCGCCGAGGACATCCGTATCGACACCCTGGCGTTCGGCCCGGAATCGGACGGGCGGTTGCTTGAGGATATTGCTACCACATCAGGCGGGAGATTCAGAGCTGTGACAACTGACTTTCCCACCTCCATTACGGCAGCAGCTCCAGCCGCAACCCTTTCGACGTCGGCCGCACTGACATGGTTGCCGGTCGCAGCCACATTATCGACCACGATAGAAAACCCCCCCACCGACCGGCTGCAGGTGGCCAACCGCCTGGCCCAGGCCTACCGGACCATCCAGGAAGATATCAACAAACAGGATCGGCTGTTTTATGCCGTAAAGGATCTAATTACCGGCTCACCTTCGATCGTTACCATCCCGGTTACTGAAAAGCAGGGCGGCGGAGTGGGCAAGGCCGTGTTCGTGTTCAACTGGCATCCGGGCGGCAGCGGCGTGCAGGTGGACCTCAGTGACCCCGAAGGCAATCCCGTAGTCGGCGGTGTGACCCCCGGCTGGGATGTGAGCGAGGACGACACCAGCATTGCCTTTCGCTTTGACGGTGTGCTGCCTTCCGGGGACTGGGAGGCCGTGCTGTCCGCCGATACCAACGTGCAGCTGATCAGCATGTTTTCCGGGCGCATCGTGCGGGGAGTGGACCTTGACGTGAAATTTTCCCAGCTGCGCGGTCTGGGCCCGAACGTGGAATGTGAAAGCATCGCATACAGTTACCTGCGGGGGCTGCCGGTGACTATTTTGGCGAATTTAAACGACGCCAATGGGGGCATCGCCAATCTGAATGTTGAGGCCCTGGTTCGCAATCCGGACGGATCCACCAACCGCCTACGCATGTATGACGACGGTGCCCATGACGACGGCCAACCGGGTGACGGGGTTTACGGCGGGATTGCCTCGCGCACCCCGTTTTTCAGCAATTCCGGCAAACCGGATTTTCCGGTGCCGCCGGATCCCACAGCGCCGCCAGCGGGTCCCTGGGGCAGTTATATCGTGCAGGTGACGACCTCCGGCAACTCCAACTTCGACGAGGCGTTCACACGCTTTCAGGAAGGTAGTTTTCATGTCTATGAATTTGATGATACCGACCCGTTGTGCGATCCGGATGCAGACGATGATAAAGTGCCCGATCGCTGGGAGCTGCTTTACGGTCTGGATCCTTCTAATCCGGAGGATGCCGACGAGGACAACGACCTGGACGGGCTGG
>JALGZU010000629.1 GCA_025774735.1 candidate division LCP-89 bacterium
GGCAGCGGATGTACCGTTCTGGTTAACCGCAAATCGGCCGACGCCAAAGAATCGAAAACACCCTTGACGAGCAGTTCCGGAATACCGCCTTCAGACGGTTACCTGCTCGTGGACATCAAGAAATGCCAGGGGTGCGTGAGCTGCATGCTGGCCTGCTCCCTGGTGCATGAAGGTGTGGAAAGCACGTCCCTTTCGAGGATTCAGGTGATACAGAGTTCTTTTGAGGCCTTCCCGAACGATGTAACCGTCGAGCAGTGCCGGCAATGCGTCGAACCGGCATGCGTCGAGGTGTGTCCGGTAGATGCGCTGAAAGCGGACCCAGGATTTGGGAACGTCAGAAGGGTAGATAGAGACAAGTGCATCGGTTGCGGAGATTGTTTCGATGCGTGCCCGTTTACGCCCAGCAGGCCCGTGGTTGCCGCGGATGAGCGCTACCACGGCGCGATAAAAAGCCGGAAGTGCGACCTGTGTGCCGACACGCCCTATCACTGGGACGATGCGGGCGGAGGCCCGGACGGCAAACAGGCGTGCGTGGAGGTCTGCCCGGTAGGCGCCATCCAGTTCAGCCGGAGGGTCCCCATCCAGGAAGGGGAGGAGGGATACAAAGTCAACTTGCGGGACAGGAATTGGGCAAGGATCGGGTATCCGAAGAGTTAGTTCTTTCGTTCTTTGCTCGGTGTTCGACATCCTGCTTACATTGATATCAGTACTTGCGAATGGGACATGACAATATGAACGGTTATGCCGGAAAGATCTTACAGCTCGATTTGACTCGCCGAAAGGTGAGTGTCATCCCCACGCAAAAATACGAAGAATGGGGCGGTGGGCACGGTATGGGCTCGGCCATCTTCTTCGATCTGGTTCAAGATAAAACGATCGATGGATTCGATCCCAACAATGTAGTTACATTCATGACTTCCCCCCTGACCGGAACCCTTGTCCCGGGTGCATCCGCTCGGACCGAAGTGCAGGGCATCGGGATTCAATCCTATCCCATCGGATGGTTTACCCGAAGCAACTTCGGCGGCCGCTTTGCGGCCATGCTCAAATTCGCGGGCTGGGACGGGGTGGTGGTTCAGGGAAAAGCGGACCGACCCGTATGGATTGATATTCGAAATGACAACGTCCAAATCAGAGACTGCGCACCGCTGTCCCTTTGGGGTAAAGAAACCTGGGACTGCCAGGAAGCGATCTGGGATTACGTGGCCGGTGACGGCAACTATGGAGACTGGATCAATCCCACCGGAGATGATGGCGGCCGAACCACCCAGAGACCGGCCGTCATCACCATTGGACCGGCCGGGGAAAACCTGAGCCGATTGGGCTGTCTGATACACGATGCCAGCAACGCGGGCGGACAGGGCGGTTTTGGGGGCGTATTGGGATCGAAGAACCTGAAAGCCATCAGCGTAATCGGTACCGGGCACGTGCAGATCAATGATCCCAAAGCGCTCCTAGCCACCCGCCTCTGGCAGAAGAAGAACTACGCCTTTGATTTAGACCACCTGAAGAAGACCTGGGGAACGTTTGAGTTTCACAGCCCGCCGGCGGCCATTGCCCTGTGGCGTGGAGGGCGGCCGCGTGTCGACCAGAGGCCCCAGGCCTGTGTCGGGTGCCACTCCGCCTGCCGCGCAAGATACGCTGATGGCCTGGGTAATGAAGCATCATGTTTTTCCTCCGTATTCTACTGGGACGCCCAGAGCCTGGATATCCAACGCACAGCCAGCGATCTGATCAACCGTTACGGTCTCAACGCAGTAGAAATGAGTTTCGGCCTCTTGTACATCCGCTTGCTACAGCAGTACGGGATGCTGCAATCCCCCAATATTCCGGCCTGTCCCCTGGACTTCAGCAGCTACGGCAGCGAGGAGTTTGTCGAACGATTCGCGAAGATGGTCGCCTACGGCGACGACGGTACCGGGAAGGAGAGCCAATTTGGGAAGGACGTTTCCGGCGGATTCGTCTGGGCAGCCGAGAAATGGGGAACAAGAGAACGAGATCTCAGCAACGGCATGCTCGCGTTCCCCTATTGGGGCATTCCGATCCACAAAGAACCTAGGGCTCAGGTTTACTGGGGATTCGGCACCCTCTTGGGCGACCG
>JALGZU010000115.1 GCA_025774735.1 candidate division LCP-89 bacterium
TACAGCTGGGATGAGTTCCAGACGGATAACGAGAAGGACGCCGCCGTCGAATATCCCGTGATCAATGAGGACGGAGCGATATCTCTGGACGGCCTCTGCCTTGGAGCCGGTGTCAATATCAAGCTGCCCACGCTGGACCTGCGCGTCGATTACGCCTACACGAAAGTCGACAAACTCGGACCCATGTCGTTCTTCACCCTGGGCATTAAAATGTAGCTATCCGAGCCAAGGAATCGCTCTATCAAAGGCTTAGCATTACCCTGAGGAAATCCACCACCTTGTGGGAGTAAAAGATGTCAGTAACACGAGTCAAGATAACAGTCAGCGCCGCATTAGCCCTCATTATCGGGTTAGTCATCATTCAGGGGTGTGGTGAAATCACCGGAGACTTCTCCGCCAACCAGCCACCCGTCGTGGAAATCGTGAACGTCCCGCCCGATGCCTGGGGAACCATGGTGACCAAACACCAGGGGATGCCATTTACCGTCGATGCTTTCGATGTTCCCTTGACCATCCTCGACATCGAAGGAGCGATGATGGAACCCGACTCAGCCATCAAGGTCTACCAGATGGTTCTCGATACCACCCTGCTGCCTGAGGATACTGTCTATATCGAGGTCGTCTTCGAAGAGGATAATGACTATACCATGGATCGCAATGCCGGAACGCTCACCGCGCTCGCCAGCGGGATTATGGTACTGGACGACATCTATCTGATCGACTTCTGCTTCAGTTACGAGAACTACTACGTCTTCTCCTACGCTCCCACCATATACTGGTCGGGCTATGACCCGGACGGTTTCATCGACCATTACAGCTATGCGGACGTCACCGATTCGGCCTTCATCGCGGCATTCCGTGATTCTCTGAATCCCGATCCCATCGCTTACGCACAACAAAACATCACCTCGGCGATGTGGGTGGACACCAGCGCCATGAGCGCGCGCATCTACCTCCTGACCACGGAAGGAGACACCACTGAACACCTCTTCTTCGTACGCGCCGTGGATAACCTGGAGACGGAGAGCAATGTTGACGTCAAAACATTCTACCGTTCCAACAACGCCCCGTACAATCCCAACATCAAACCGCTGGAGTCTCCCGACGCCGAATACACCCAACATTACATCGTGGAAGACACGCTCTTCTGTCTGGACGAAATCAGCCCGCCATGGATGGGGATCGGCTTCAACTGGACTGCCGATGATCCCGACGAGAAGGAACTCATCCAAATCCCGCTCGAATACACCTATTACCTTGTAAAGACGCCCGGCGATACCATCTGGAACAACGGCGCCAGCGATTCGATATGGTCCGAGACCAACCAGGTTGAACTCTACGGTCTTGAGACCGGAGCATACACCCTTTCGGTCTGGGTGCGCGACGACGGCTACACGCTCTGTGCGGAACCCGCCACCGTCACTTTCACGGCGGTCAAACCCACTTTAGAGCACCACATCCTGGTAGTGGACGAGACGGAGGTCGCCTTCCCGATCGGATTTGAATTGCCAATTGGCATGCGAGACGATCCCATCAACTTTTACCTCGACATCCTGCAGAATCTGGAGGGGCAGTTGGAACGGGACAATTATGTTATGGACGGCGTCGACGTTCGCGTTCTCGATAACAAAAACACTACCGCAATCGGGATGTCTCCCATTCCCTATTCCATCATCGGACTGTACAAGTTGGTCATTATTCTGGACGATGACCATTCCAACGTGAGTACGGCGGAAGGCGGATATGCAGCCAACCGCAACCAGGTTCTGGCCGACTACATGGACATCGGGGGCCGCGTCTGGATCGAGGGCAGAAAGATGCTCATCGGTTCGTACGGTTATTCAGCCGGACCGAACGATATCGCCAGCGCCGGCACGGCGCCTTCGATTCTCAGCGATTACTTCCTCCTCGAGGACGGGTTTGGAGCCTCGGCGGAAAATACATTTATTATTCCCTTCTTCCCGCCGCCGTCGCAATTCAACGAGTTCATCGGCGCCACATCCTCGCTGACCGGATTCCCCAACCTGGAAATCGACACCACCAAATCACACCTGCTGGCGCAGGCTCCGGGACAGCCGCCCACCACTCTGGTAGACGTCGACTGGTTCACCCGGTCCGAACAGGCGACCGCAATTTACACCTATCAATCGATCACGGCGGATCCGGCTCAGACCAGCCCCTATATCGTCGACGAAGATACCGAAGTCGCATTCGGCGCCACTCCTGTACAGTGTACGATCATTCCCGAAAACCCGGGCTTGATGGATGTCACGCGGGTCTGGAAGATCACGGCGACGGATACCATCGAAGGGGAAGTTTCGAACTTCAATGCCACGGAAATCACGGTCTCCTACCCGTACGGTCAGCCCTGGAGCAGCGATGATACGTTGGAAGTCGATTACATGTACGATCCGGTGTCGGAATACCACCTGAAACCGGTTGCCGCCCGCTACGAAGACAGACCAAGGACGCTGGTCACGACCGAAATCAACGGTGTAACTATCAGTTATTATATCTACGACCTCGGATACCGGTCCGCCTTCTTCTCATTCCCGATGTTTTACATGAAAAATGATGAAGACCAGGTGCAGGAGGTATTTCGTCAGATGCTCAACTGGTTCTTCTATCCGACAATCCATTGGAACATAAACTGATCGATACCTTAGCGAAAAAGGCCGGATGTCTAATCCGGCCTTTTTGCATTTACACTGCCGGGGCAATTCTTATCTCTTTGGCCGCATGGCAGTTATCCGCGGGTTTGCCCTGGGGTATCGATGACGGTGTCAAGCGGCTGACAGCGCGGGCCTTCGCCCAGCCGTCAGGTGGCACACTGATCATCGATCCACCGGTACCGACTGACATCGGGAACCGCTTCTTCCCCATCCCACCACCGTTCGCTGAACCCGCCGCCGGAGCAGGGTACCGAAGCGTATTTCCGGCTTTATGGCCGGTGCTGGGCGGAATCGCTTACACCCTATTCGGTGTTCCGGGATTCTATCTCATCCCGGCGCTGGCCTTCGTCGGGCTACTGGGATTGCTGTATTCCCTCACAGGTAAGCAATTCAGTGCTATTCCTAACCGGCTCTGGATCATCTCAGTCGTAGCAGCAGCCCTGTTATTTTATGCGCTCACGTTCTGGGAACACGGCCTGGCGCTGGTGTTTCTGGTCCCTCTGTTCGCGCTGATCCTCGCCGGAATCAGATCCTCAACACACTGGTTTCTTGCAGGCATCTCTTTCGGGATTTCCTCCGGTCTGAGGCCGGAGACGATCCTCCTCTACCCATTGCTCTGGCTGATGCCCCACCCACAAAGCAGCAGGAAGGCCAGGCTGCTGCTTTTCTCGCTCGGCACAGTCATCTCTTTCGCGGGTCTCATCTGCCTAGAAAAGATGGCGACGGGCTGCTGGTTATCCGCCCAGGTTCCCGCCAACTTGGGCCTGTTGTTCAGTGGAACGGACCTTGTCAGCCGCTATCAGAATCTCTTCAACCTGTTCCTCAGTTCCCCATTACCAATCTACATTTACGGCAACGCTCTGCTCATGCTGCTGCTCCTGACCCTGGTGCGCAAGAACGCCTACATCCCGGCAGTGGGGCTGCCTCTGTTTGCCATCGCGGGCATGGTATGGGCTTATGTCACTCACGGGAGCGCTTTCGCCATCACCGCTTCCAGCCAGGGGCTCTTTTTCGCCTTGCCCTGGATCGGTATCACCCTTCTACCTGTTCCGGACTTGAAGCGTCACCGGGATCCGCTGTTCATCCTCGGCTGGGGATACATCTTCCTGGCGTTCCTCCTGAGCCCTGACGAACCCGGCATGCACTGGGGCCCCCGCTTTCTCTTCCCGGCCCTTCTGCCACTGGCTCTGCATGCCTCAATCGTGCTGGCGCGTTTGCCGAAACAGCGAGCCAGGGTTCTTATTTTCCTCACGGTTCTGGCTGCCTTGATTTACGCTTCTGGACCGGTGCTGGCGGTTTCGGAACGCGGGCGGGCGGGACGGGAAGTGCGCGAGGCGGTCAGCCGTTCGCAGTGTGGGATTCTGATACTTGAACGCTGGCATGAAGGTGCCGACCTGGAACCGATCTGGTCTTCATGTAGCCCTTTATGGGCAAAGGGCCAGGGATCGCTAGAAGAGCTGCTGCTTCAGCTCGAAAAGCACGGCATCACGGAGCGTATCGGCTGGCTGAGCGGGATGGACGAAGGGGCAGCCGCATCTCTTCCTCTCGATATCACGGCCCGGTATCCCCTTCCTGATAAAGCGGGGTGGCGGGGAGAATTGCGAGTCGCTTCCCTGGCTCCCCTGACGGACGTGCGCTGGGGGGAGCTTTACCGGCACGCGGGGAGGCGTCGCGCCGAACAGAATCACCCGGAAGAAGCGAAAGCCTGTTTCGAACGCGCCGTTGAGATCCTGCCGTCGGATGCCGACGTCAGGTATGATCTGGCCATCTGTCTCGGGAAAATGGGATTGGATGAGCGGGCGGTTGAGGTATTGAGGGAGACTCTCAGGATCGATCCCGACCACCAAGCCGCCCGGACGCTTATGGATCTATTGGGAGATCCCTGACGTCAACCGCTCCAGTTCCAGGAGCAGGTTTCGGGCGGAGCTGAAATCGGGAGTGATTTCCAGGGTTCTCTGGAGCTCTGTCTTGGCTTCTTCGGTGTAACCCAAACGTCCCAGCGCTAGGGCGAAATTGTAATGGTACAGAGATTTGCCCGGATCCAGGACGCATGCTTGATCGAAATATGCCGCGGCTTTTTGGGTTTCACCGGCATTGGCGCTTTCCAGACCCAGCTTGAAGAGGCACTGGGCCAGGTTAACGGCGGCGTCCCGGTAATAGGGATCGTGGTCGAGCGCGACTTCGTAGAGCAGCTTCGACTCCTCTAACCGCCCTTCTTCGAACCGCACCACGCCAAGGTTGTTGTACGCTCTCGCCCCCCCCGGATTGACCTCCAACTCTTTCAGATACCGAGCGGCCGCCTCCCCCAGATTTTCCCTCTGGTAAGCGATTACGCCCAGGTTCAGATAGATCTGAGGATAACTCGAATCAGCTTCCAGAGCGGCGAAGTACGATCGCTCGGCCTCCGGCAGAAGCCCCGATTTGAGGTAAGCGTTTCCGAGGCTGAAATGCGAATGAGCGGGATTTTCCCTCTCGAAACCCCAGAAATTGACATTGACCAAAACCATAAAAGCACCGAGGAGTGCCAGATTCACCAGCCGTTTCCGATCGAGGAGGCAGTATTCCCGCTCGGTCAGGACCGTGACGGCCAGGCCGCTGCAGATCAACAGGGGCGGGATTAATGGCAAGCGGAATCGGGCGGTCATAAAGAAGGCGACGACAGCGAGCGTGTAAACCGGCATCAACCATAGGAACCAGCCGGGCAGGAGCCTGCGTCGCCAACTTAGCCACCATCCCAGCAGCCCCAGAGGTCCGATCAACCAGAAGCCCAGTATTCTCAAATAGGGGAGGATCTCGGTCTCTCCCTTGAAGAAATATAGATCGCGGTTGTTGCTGATTTCGAGCCGGCTCCAGACTGCGAAGAGCTTTTTCAGCGTCAACCTGCCCCAGGCCAGCGGTTTATCGAGAATGAAATCAAAACCTAATCCGTAGTAATAATCGCTCACTTCCGATGATTTGAGGACGCGGCCCTCGGCCAGGTAGGCCAACCGGGAAACGGTCGGCACGTCCCAGTTCGATCCCAGGCCGGGTACGTTGGAATGCAGGCCGTCCGCGGCGGCATTGTTACCGACGTAAAAGTTGATGCCACCCTGACTGGCAATCAGGACGAAATCCCCCTCCCCCTTCACGTTGTGCCAGGTCACCGGCAGGATGACCAGAAAGCAGCCCGTCACCAGGGCGAAAGAGCGCAGCAGCCTGGGCAGCCAGACTGGTCCAGAGGAGTGACCGGCGCGCCTGATGAGGATGTCCAGGACGAGCAGGGGCAGGATGATCAGGGCGGTGGGGCGGGTGATGACCGATAATCCCAGCAGAATTCCCGGCAGCAGGAAAGGAAAACTCTTGTTTCCGGACCGGATCTCTGAATAGGCCAGGCAGGCACCCAGAAACAGGGGAACGTAAAGGGTTTCGACGAGCAGTTCCCCGTCGAAATAGACCAGCATGCCGTAAAGCGCCGCTCCCAACCCGGCCAGCAGGGCAACCCACCTGTGCCGAGTCAGAGAATAACCGAGCAGGTAGGTCAACAGCGACGTGATCATCCCGAGTCCCGCCTGAGCGATCCTGGCGGCCAGAAAGCTGCTCTCCGTCAAACTGTAAACCAGCGCCAGAAAATAGGGATACAGCGGAGCCCGGAAGAAAACCCCTTCATGCCCGAAGCCCGACCGCAGGATTTCGCGAGCCCAGGCGTCGTGGTACTCGGCGTCGATGATGGGTGAGGCGAAAAAGGGCGTATCGGCCAACTGGAGGACGTAAACCAGTCTAACCAGCAGGGCCAGAGCCGCTACGGCCAGCAGATTGTACCCGAGGGTTCTCTTTTTCACAGCGGTCGAGTTCATCGTTCACATCCGAGCAGACGCAGAAACCAGGGGGCAATCCCTGTGATGTCTTTGGGCAGGGGATCGACGGCGATCGGGGGAGTGGTGCTCCAGATCAGCGGCACGGGATTCCTCGTGTGAGTTTTGACCCGGCCATCCTCGACGTTGCCGTGGTCGGACGTTATGACAACATTGATCCCCTCTTTCTGGCACAGTTGGAGCACGGTTTTGATAAAACGGCTGAGTTGGTCGGTCTGGCGGGCGATCTCTTTATGATTTCCCCTGTGACCCACGATGTCTGTCAGAAAATGCTCGTACAGAGTGAACGAGTGTCTGCCAGCGATGGCCACGAGAATTTCGGCGGCTTTTTCGGGGGAGAGCCGGGGAGCTTTATACCCTTCATCCTTGAGGCTGCGATTGGTAAAATCATGATAAAGGGCCTCACCCTGCGGAATCTGAGCGACAGAACGGAAAGGCTGGCCGCCGGCCTTAAAGGCATGGCTGGTCACTGAAAGCCGGCTGGCCGGTCCTATATCTTCGGGATGGCGGTAGGCGTTGGCGAAAGTGGCTTTCACGCCGCATGCGTTCAGCCGCACAAAGAGGCTGTCTCGCTTCAGCACCTCGATGAGCTTGCGGCTCGGAAAGCCCTGCAGATGCCGGCCCACCAGTCCGGGAGCGTTGACACCGGTCAGAAGCGCCGTCTGGCCGGTGGCGCTCTGGGGGAGCCCCTCGACGCCCAGGCAGGCATCGATAGCGACGAAAGACGTATCCGTCCCATTAGCCAGCCCATCGGCAGTTGGCCACAGTTCCGGGTGCCGCGTCAGGGGATTGATATCAGGGTCGTTCTCCCCCACGCCCAGCCCGTCAACGAAGACCATCAGTATCTTTTTGGACACCAGGTTATCACCGCTATCATATATCTATAAAATAAGGCACAATCGAGCTACAATTCAAGTGAAACCTGTCGATATCGGCTTGCATCTTGCCGCCAGATTCCATATATTTAACCAGTATTTTCGCGATCCGGAATGGTGATCACCCTGCTTCAGATCCTGCAGATTGTCTGTTTGTCGATAATTCTGCTCTTTTTAACCCTTCTCTGGTGGGGATTGCGCCGGCGGCGAATTTCAGCGTCTGATTGGCAGCCGTACGTGTCGGTACTGGTGGCGGCTCGGAACGAAGAGGCGGATCTGCCGGCCTGCCTGACCAGCCTGGCTGACCAGGACTACGCGGCGGACCGGTGTGAATTCATCATCATCGACGACGCTTCGACGGACGGCACGGGCGATATCATCGCCGAATGGGTGGCCAGGGACGAACGTTTCAAGCAGGTGACACTGCAGGATGCCCCCCTTGAATCGCTGGGACCGAAGAAGCGGGCTCTGAAGGCGGGATTCGAGATCTGCACAGGCGAAGTCGTCTTGACGACCGACGCCGACAGCCTCCTGCCTCCCGCCTGGATCAGCGGGATGATCTCCTGTTTTGATGAGGAAACTTCCGCCGTCTGCGGCTTGATCCGTTTCGAGAAACCCTCAAGTTTCTGGGGTCGGTTAGCCGCCTTCGAAGCGGGAATGAACGCCATAATGAACGCTGCCGTCATCGGGTTGGGGGGGGCGCTGAGTTGTTTCGGGGCGAATTTCGCCTATCGCAGAGGAGCATTTCTCGATGCGGGAGGCTTTGACGAAGACCGGCATTCCATCTCAGGCGATGACGATCTGCTGCTGCAGAAATTACGGTCCAAAGGGCGCGGCATCCGTTGTTGCGACTGCCCCGGATC
>JALGZU010000630.1 GCA_025774735.1 candidate division LCP-89 bacterium
GTCTACCGTTTGCCCAGCCGTGAGAGTTAGATTTACCGGGCCGATGAGTGGGCCGACGATAGCCCCGGAGGGCAGTGTTACATCGGTCCAGGCGTCGAAAATAGCCGGGCCGGGCTCGTTGTTTGTTGCACCTATGAGAAATGTTAGAATGCCTCCAGATGGAGGAAAGGTCGTCAATCCGTACGGATCTAAAAAGATCGTCACATCCGGGAGAGGTCCACCTCCTGCGGTCATCACTGACATGTCGTCGTAAAAGGTTTCATCTGGATCGGGGCCGCCGCCGGAGTATCCCCAGACTCTAAAACCGTCTACGATCAAACCAGGCGTCATGAAACTTGTGACATCGAACTGCTGCCAATCGGGCGTAGGCCAGATGAGATCTTCGGAGTACGTTCCGTTGGTGTAAAAGAAATCGATGGCTGCGATGGCTGCTTCAGGCTGTTTACACCAAACCGTTGCCGATACGATATCAGAGACAGCGGTTGGGGTGACATCCTGACGGAGCCAGTGATTCCCGATGTCATAGGCGCAGTAAGTTCCGGCATGCGGAGTCGTGGTCGAGACAGACCAGTAACCATCGTGATACCAGGGATCGAACGTCCCCGTCTCGAAGCCGGGATTGACCAGCAGTTCATCATCCGTCCAATTGGCCACGACGGGCGGATTGTACCGTTCCGCCTGGGAAAGTTCCACAATCGTATTACCACTCTGAACGGTTTGAGCCGTTGCAGGAACAGCCGTACTCAGGGCCATAACGACAACAGCAAGGCAGATTGTACACATCCATTCAACTTTTCTCATGTTCGCCTCCTGAGTTTTGTGATGCATAAAACCATATTTACAAATAAGTTAGGTTGATTATATAATGTAACAAATATAGTAATATTAAACGGCAATGTCAAGAAAAATATTTTTCTCTCGCAAAAATGTTACAATTGTTACTTTAACGTATTATCTAATTAACCTGATTTCTAAATATGCCAGGTGAACCGACACAAAATTCCCTTGACATCACCAGGAACTTTTCGTAACTTGAATAGTTCGATTATCAAACTATCTTAAAATCGAATAGTCTGAAATTCCGATAGTTCAATAACCCAAATAGACAGGAGGGCATCGCCCCAGATGGAAAAGAAGGCCAGAGAGCTATCCAGATATATCGGCGAACTGACCCGTAAATTCATGTTCTTGAAGGCGGAAGTGGTGCCTCCTGAATATGAGTTCAACATGCGCGAACTGTTGTTTATCATCTATCTCGGGTGGAGAGAGTCGGGCAAGATGAGCGAAGTCGCAGAACACATGGGAATGGCCATGAGCACCTCCACGGGCATCGCAGACCGGCTCGTCCAAAAGAACCTCATCCGGCGCAACCGTTCGGAAGAGGACCGCCGCCTGGTCGAGGTTGAACTGACTCCCGAGGGACGGGAGGTTTACGAATGGCACACCCGGCAACACATCCACCTGAGCCGCAGCATACTGGAATCATTGGATTCAGGCGATCAGGAAGCGCTGATCGTGTTGATGCGCAAGATCGTCGAGAATTCGCATGGAGTGGAGCACTAAACCAGCATGCTGCGCCAGCCAGAAATTCAATCTTGAGTATCCATAGAACCAGAAGAACCATGAGACGTAAAACCGACATTCTTTTAATCACCGCGGCCTTCATCGCGACGTTCGGATCAGGCCTAACGGTATCGGCCGAACCCCTCAAGCTTAGTTTCCTGGAAGCGCTCGAGATCACTCAGGCCGACAATCCCCGCATCCAGCAGGCGCGGCTCAACATCGACAAGGCCAAAGCCCAGATCGGTGAGGCGTATTCCGCGGCCCTGCCCAGCATAACGGCGCTCGGTTACTACCAGCGCAACCTCGTCATTCCGGAGATGGTGAGCGAACTGCCGGAAGAATTCGGCGGGGGCGAGATGCGCTTCAAGTTCGATCAGGAAAACCTGTTTCGAGGTCAGATCGAGCTGTCGCAACCCCTCTTTGTGGGTGGCAAGGTCGGCTTCGCCCTGCAGATCGCCAAGCTGTACCGGGAGGTGACCGATGAACAGCTCCGCCAGACGGAATCCGAGGTGACGATGCAGATCACGCAGTTGTAC
>JALGZU010000631.1 GCA_025774735.1 candidate division LCP-89 bacterium
GGACTATGAAAAAGCCCTCGAACTCTACCTGCACCTCAATGGTAAGTATTCCGACTACACCCCTTTCTATGAAGGGGTCATCCGCGGATTTATCGCCTCGCAGAAGCACGCAGAAGGATTGGCCTGGACCGACTCGCTCAAACGGAACTTACAGCAACAGAACCGTTATGCAGACCTCACCACAGCCCAGCGGGAACAGCTCGCCTATCTGATTGTGGATGGAGGCCGTTTCTGTGGGCACCTGAGACGGCGCGATGAGGCGCTCGTGCGCTGGGAAGAGCTATACTCGCTGCCGCAGGTCAGTCAAAATCCTTTCATTCGCCTCTTCTCCGCCATGCTCGACATCCGTTATCCGGACGGTCTGGAGGAGATGGCCAAGCGAGCCAGAACGGTGACGGGTATCCCATCGTTGCTATCCTCGTCCCTGGCGAATTACTGGGCCAACCGGGGCCAGTTGGATCGTGCCCTGGATGAATGGCTCTGGTTGATGGAGGTGCAGCCTCGGCAGGAGAGGAATATCAAGCGCCAGATTTTAAATCTCACTGAAGATGAGACGACCCGGGGGCAAATCGAGGCCGCGCTTCGCGAGGCTCTTTCCCGAACCGCCATCCGGCTCCAGGTCACCGAACTGCTGGGTGAATTTTACTTCCGGAACAGAGACTGGGAGCCAGCTTACGAATCAGTCCGCAACGCGGACCAACTTGGTGACGGCCAGGGAAACTCCCTGTTGGCATTTGTCGAAAACTTGATCACGGAGACCGAGTTCGACCTCGCTCGAAAGATTCTCAGAGACATGGCAGAGTCACACCCGGATCTGATAGAATCGCCTCGCGGCTGGCTGGCGTTAGCACGGGTCCTCGAAGGGCAGCAAGCTTTTACTGAAGCCGATTCAGTTTACAACCGCTTGACGGCGACGGCTCATCTGAGGAGTGTTCAGGGACAGGAAGCCATCATCCTACAAGCTGATCTTCGTCTCAACCACCTGCGTCAACCGGCAGCCGCGCGCAGCCTGCTTGAAGAGGGCTTGCTGCGCATGCCCCGCATCCGCTGCCGTACAGAAGCTGCACTCCTGATCGCGGATACGTATCTGGCTGAGGAAGATCTGGTCCTCGCGCGTCAGACCTATCTGGAAACAGCAGTCGGCAGGTACGGAAAAAACGTCGATATCCAATCGAAAGCACTCGTGAATGCAGCCAGAGTCGATTTTTACTTAGGAGCCGTTGATTCGGCGATGGCTAATCTGCAACTCGCAGCGAGGCGCAACCCGGCCGGAACGCTGACCAATGACGCCCTCGACATGATGGAGATGCTGCGGGACGGAACGGTCGATTCCGTCGGTCTGGCGCTCATGGCCGAGGCGGATCTTGCGGAAAGACTAGCCCATACGAGTGAGGCCGAATCCCTTTTCGTGATGACGGCGGCGCGGGCCCAGAGCAGCAACCTGGCTGAACGGGCACTCCGCAGAATCGCAAATATACGTCGGGACCAGAACCGGAGCGAGGAGGCCATCGAAGCCCTCGTAACAGCCCTGAACCGCTTCCCCAAAAGTCTCGGAGCGCCCGAGATTCTGCTTGAAATCGGTGACATCGTAGAAAACGACCTCGGAGATCCCAAACAAGCGATCGAGTTTTACGAAAGAATATTACTGGAATATCCTGAATCGCTCCAGGGAGAGGAGGCGCGCGAGCGGATTCGGGATCTGGAATCACTGGAAACATAAGGAATAGTCTAAGGATGCCTACATACGAGTACCTCTGCAAGGATTGCGGTTTTGAATTTGAGGAATTTCAAAGTATGGCTGCTGAACCCCTGCATGTTTGTCCCAGCTGCGGCGGTCAGGTGCGCAGGCTGATTTCCGGTGGCGGCGGTCTCATCTTCAAAGGCAGCGGCTTTTACGAAACGGACTATAAACGCAAGCACTTCTCCGAACCGGCTCGGGAAAAACCGAGGGAAGCCAAAAAGGAGACAAAAACCAAGATGGAGAAGAGCACCGCTTCCGAGAAGTAATCTATCATGGATCAAAATCCGGATCAATCTCCCTTTTCTGACAAACAGGAACGCCAACGACCCGAGTACCCTCCCCCGAACGAGGCTTT
>JALGZU010000632.1 GCA_025774735.1 candidate division LCP-89 bacterium
GGAGTCGAAAGCGAATTAGAGAAAGGCAGCACTTTTTACTTCACTGTCGAGTTCGGTTTAATCAGTGCGACTGATGAGGATCGAAATGCCTCCGAATTAGCCCTGTTGAAAGACGAAACCGCCTTGATCGTCGATGACAATGCGACGAGTCGAGGAATCCTTGAAGGAATACTGAAGAGCTGGAGCATGCATCCAGTTCTGGCTGAGAGTGGGTATGAAGCCCTGAAAATTCTCGAGAATAAGCGGGAAGCCGGGGAGCGCTTTTCGGTAGCTATCATCGATGCCCACATGCCGAAGATGGATGGCTTTGAATTGGCGGAGAGCATCCGTGATGATTATGAGGCTCTCCAGATTCCGGTGATTATCCTCACCGCCGCGGGATTGAAAGGTGACATCGAGCAGTGCAAAAAACTGAAGGTTTCCGGTTATCTGACCAAGCCTATTTCTCAACCTGAAATGCTCAAGGCCGTCCAAACTACGCTCATCGGTCAGACGAAAGAGGTGAAAAAGCCTGATCCGTTCACGAAAACGGTCAGAAATTTGACTCAGAAGCGATTGAAGATACTTGCAGCGGAGGATAACCAAGTCAACCAGACCCTGGTCAGCCAAATCGTCAGCGAACTGGGTCACGATGTGACTGTGGTTAAATCCGGTCAGGAGGCAGTGGAGACGCTGAAGTGCACTGCTCCCGGCACATTCGATCTGATCCTGATGGACGTGCAGATGCCCGAGATGGATGGCTTTGAAGCAACGACTGCTATCCGGGCGTACGAGCAGATGATCGGTACTCACATCCCCATTATCGCCGTGACTGCTTATGCTATGAAAGGCGACCGCGAACGCTGCATCGAGGCTGGAATGGATAGTTATATCGGGAAACCGGTGCAGGTATTTGAACTTCATCAAACCATCGAGGAAACCATGCGGCAGACACATCAATCTGAAGATCCCAACTGTACAGATGAGAACCAAAAGGGGGAAACAGGCGTTTTCGACTTCGAGGTGGCCATGACTCAAGTGGACGGAGACGAGGAATTGCTTCGCGATATCGCAGCGGTCTTTCTGGAGACATGTCATGACCAACTCACCGACCTTCAGGAAGCCTTGAATGCGGGTGACGGAGAGGCTCTATCACGTGCAGCTCACTCGATGAAAGGATCCATCGGCAACTTCGGTGCAAAAAGCGCTTTCGATATCTGCCAGAAGCTGGAGACAATGGGGCGGAACGATGATTTGACCGATACCTGGAATGTCTATTCCGAGCTGGAAGATCAGATCAGACAACTCTACAGAGAACTTGAAGGATTGCTAGAAAAAGAGACCGTATTAGAATAACGTCTCAGGGCGAAGGAACGAGAAACAATGACTGACAATCGGGACAGCCGTCAGGGAAAAACCGGAAATCAGCAGGACATTGAAATCGTTTTCAGTGGCGATAATTACTGGAAGGTGCGGATTTTGTTTTCATCTCGCGAGGCTGTGGACCGCGAAATGGTGGAGTGTTTGCGCAGCGCCAAAAATTTGATTGCCAAGCATCACGGCGTACCTGTCGAACTGCTGGAGTTGACAGAAATTCTGGAGCGAAGCCCTTCCCGGAAGGGCTTCGCCATTACCATCAGCATCGGTAAAATCCTTCTTGAACGAGGTCAACCGGTCTTTAGCTTCCTGCCGATGGAAACACCCAACGGAGTCGTCCTCGAGGATATGGTAGCGGAATTGGATATCCCTTATCTGGATGAAACGAATGAACCGGTAACCCCAGATCGCCTGTCCGATG
The DNA here is from genome assembly GCA_025774735.1 of candidate division LCP-89 bacterium. The sequence continues at coordinate 1,778 of JALGZU010000632.1, forward strand.
AATTGAAGCGAAAGGGTCTCGATCCAAGCCTTTGCGACCAGAGTGCGATCAGGGAAGCTGTAAAAAAGGTCATCGAGACTAAAAGTGCCGTTCACGGTCTTGTTGTCGCCCGTGGAATTATGCCGGAGGAGGGTGAAAATGCGAGACTGGATTGCTCCCTTTGCGGGGACCTGAAAGGCGCTTCCGGTATCAACGGAAAATTTGAAGATCGCAAAACCAAAAGGTCCGACATCCTATGCCGAAAAACCTCTCCCACACGAGGGAAAAAACCGGGTAAGAACATCTTTGGCAAGGAAGTTCCCCCGCTGTATGGCCTC
>JALGZU010000116.1 GCA_025774735.1 candidate division LCP-89 bacterium
GCCACGGTGTCCCGTGTCAAGGTCCCCTTCGGCATCGCCCAGGTGGGTAAAGCCTTCCGCAACGAGATCACACCGGGTAACTTCATCTTCCGCACGCGGGAATTCTCGCAGATGGAGATGCAGTACTTCGTCAAGCCGGGCGACGACGAAAAGTGGTTCGAGTACTGGAAAGAGCAGCGCATGGAGTTCTACCTGAAACTGGGCATCCGCGAGGAGAAGCTGCGCTTCAAGGAACACGGTCCCGACGAGCTGGCGCACTACGCCAAGACCGCCTGGGATGTCATGTACGAATTTCCCTTCGGCTGGCAGGAGCTGGAAGGGATACACAACCGCACCGACTTCGACCTGAAACGCCACCAGGAGTATTCCGGCAAATCGCTGCTCTACTTCGACGACGCCACCAAGGAGAAATACCTTCCCTTTATCATAGAAACCTCCGCCGGGCTGAACCGCACCATGCTGGCGGTCATGCTGGACGCCTACTGGGAAGACGAAGAGCACGACCGGGTGGTCTTGAAGCTGCACCCGAGGCTGGCGCCGGTCAAGGCGGTGATCTGTCCGCTGGTCAAGAAAGACGGCCTACCGGAAATCGCCCGTAAGATCGAGGAGGATTTGCGCCCCCATTTCCCGGTGATCTACGACCAGCAGAGTTCCATTGGTAAGCGTTACTACCGTCAGGATGAAGCCGGTACGCCTTACGGCATCACCGTCGATCACCAATCGGTCGAAGATAACACCGTCACCCTGCGCGACCGGGACACACTGGAACAGGTGCGGCTGCCGATTCCATCCCTCGTCGAAGAAATCCTGAAACGGCTAAAAGCAGCTTAATATTCCAGTTTTTGGCCCATATTTCTTGCCTTTTGCGACCCAGATCACAAAAGTATGCCCACCACGTTCGTATTATCTGGAACGATTTTGGCATGTTCCATCGGGGTTCATCAGAACCCAGCCTCGATAGTGTGCAATTTCACGCAGATTGGGAAAAAATCGCACGCCTGGCTCTCAAGATCAGATTGTACCGATATTTATAAAAAAACTCGCTAGATAAACGCAGCTCTATCACTGAGGAGAACAACATGACGCTTGGAAGAGGCAAATGGTTTGGATTTTTGTTGTGCCTGCTGCTATCGGCTACGATGGCCGCAGCCGCTCCGCAATGGATTTCCCTGAATGATGTAACCGAATCCGTTCCGACGGTCGAGGTGCTCGATCACAACAGTACCAGAACGACATTGCGCGTGAGCCTGCACGGGTTCTGGATGGAAGAAGTCGAGGAGGCAGGCGAAACTTACCAGGTATTAAGTCTGGACAGCTGGGCGACGACGATGAAGGTCGGTTCCCCCATGCTGCCCAAAATCATCGAGAGGGTGGGTATCCCGGCGCGATCCGATCTGCGCCTGAAGGTGTCGAACCTCGAGACGGTGCGGGTTCCCGGGTACCGACTGTACCCCTTCCAGACACCCACGACTGACGAGACCATATCGGTGCCGTTCGTCATGGATCAGCAGGCGTACTCATTGGATGCTCTCTATCCCACTGCAGTCGCTACCGTGTCGCAACCGCACATCTGGCGGGACGTTCGCTTGACCGAACTGCATCTTTCACCCATGCGTTACAATCCGGCCAGCCGGGAACTGGTCATCGCCACATCTTTCGACGTGGTGATCGAATATTCCGGCGTCAACAACCACAATGCCCTGGAAAAGGAGCCGACCACCGTCAATCCGAACTTCGACAGACTCTACAGAGCCGGACTGATCAATTACGAGCAGATGGGGCTCGACGTCACCCGAATCGACGAACCCGGAACAAAATATCTATTCATCATGAAGCCGGAAGCACAGCCCTACGTGCAGTCTCTGATAAACTTCCGGCACGCCCAGGGATACAAGACGGAAATCCGCCACATCGAATCCCCTGGCTTTGATGATGAATATGAGATCAAGGCTTACATCGATGAGCTCTATTATACCACCAGCCTGGAATACGTCCTGCTGGTCGGTGATGCTTACTACAGCGGAGGTCCTTCCGCCGTGGACGTCCCTATGTACTACTGGCAGGTGGGTACTTATCCCACATACTCCGATTCCTGGTACGTTTCGCTGCAGGGCAATAACGACTACTACGCTGATTTGGCTATCGGCCGCATCGTCTACGACGGCGCTTCCGATCTGGAACACCAGATGACCAAGATCATGGACTATCTCCAGGCTCCGGATACCTCGAGCGACTGGGCTAAGAACTCACTCCTGGTGGCGCACCAGGAACAGTATCCTCTCAAGTACACCCAGTGCAAGGAGGAGATCCGGACATTTACTTACGCCCTCGAAACCCCGACTTTCGGTACGGCTTACGGCGGCGCCGGCGCCACCAATCAGGATGTCATCAATTACCTGAATACTAACAGCTCAGGAATTCTGAACTACCGCGGTCACGGCTCCCAGACGGCCTGGATCGGCTGGTCTCCTTCCGGCAGTTTCACCGCCACGCACGTCAACCAGCTGACGAACTTCGACCGCTACTTCGTGCACTTCGACGTCTGCTGTGACAACATGGACTTCCCGGGCTATAACGGCAACTGCCTGGCCGAAACGTTCATGAAGGCTCCGGCGGCGGCCATCGCTGTCCACGGCGCCATCGTCCCGTCGTACACCATCCCCAACCACGACTACGACAAAGAATTCTACAAGGGAGTTTACAACGAGGGAATCTGGAACATCGGTTACGCCTCCAACTTCGCCAACGTCACCGTGGTAAGTGTCCATGGTTCGATAGGGGAATCCAACTATCGCACCTACCTGTGGCTGGGCGACGCCTGCACCGATCTCTGGACGGATCTCCCGGAACAGCTGGCCATCGATTATTCCAGCACCGTGAACCTGGCCACCGAAGACTTCGCCGTCACGGTAACCAAAGATGGTGTGCCGGTTGAAAACGCTCTGGTCTGCGCGCAGTCCGACTTCGCTTACGCCAGGGGATTCACCAATAGTTCCGGCGTTGCGTACCTGGTCTTCTCCGAGTTACCAGAAGCCACTACGGACGTGACCATCACCGCCACGGCGCACAACGGCCTGCCCGCAACGGGCAGTTGCACGGTCATCCCTACGGGATCTCCCTATGACCTCATGGTACAGATGACGCCCACCGGGTCGACGACTGTTCCACCAAGCGGCGGTACGATACCTTACCACGGCCAGGTGCAGAACAACGAAACCTATCCGCTGGAGACGGTCATCTGGACGGATTGGATCTATCCCAATGGCGACCTGCACGATCCGTTCATCTACCGTCCCAAGAATCTATACCCCGCCGTGCTTATCGAACGGGATCTGAACCTCACGGTCAGCGGTTCCGAACCTGCGGGGACCTATACCTACCGCCTCTGCGTGGGAACGTACCAGGGTGGAGCTATCTTCGCCATGGATACGTTCGAGTTCACCAAATCGGCGCTGGATGAATGGCTGGGCGAACCGGGCGAATGGGTCACCGAGTCCGGATCGACACCCTGGGAAGACGAAGTGGCTCTGAATTCCTCTGCGCTGCCACAGACGCATTCGTTATCCCAGCATCCCAATCCGTTCAATCCGGAAACGACTATCCTGTACGCCCTACCCGAAGGTTCGAAGGTCACCCTGACGATCTTCAACACATTGGGACAGCAGGTAGCCGTGCTGGTGGATGGATTCCGAACCGCCGGAGTTCACGAAGTGACCTTCAACGCCGAGAATCTCCCCAGCGGAGTGTACGTCAGCGATCTGCGTACCGCCAATACGCACCTGACGAATAAAATGGTTCTGCTTAAATAACCGGCCTGAGAGGTATGTCTGCTTAAACGTAGCAGGGCGAGGGAATTCCCTCGCCCTGCTTGTTATTGTCTTCCTGCCTGCTTGATCGCCTTGCACAAATCCTCTATTTAATCAAAATCATCTTCTTCGTTGCAATGTGGCTGCCGGCTTTTAGCCGGTAAAGGTATACACCCGAGGCCAGTTCCGAAGCGTCGAAGGTAACATCATGTATACCCGCCTCTCGCCAGCCGTCGACTAAAGTCTCCACCCGTCGGCCGTTAACATCATAAATTATCAGTGTAATTCTGCCTGCGTCTGGAACGGCGAAGCTAATGCCAGTAATATTATTGAAGGGATTGGGAGTCGCTTGATAAAGCGCGAACTCACGGGGCTGCGCCACAGGCAAGCTTACACCTTCATTTCCAATCGAATCACCCCAATTTAGCCAATCCCCAACCCAGGACCCGCGGCCTGTCTCTAATTTCACGAATTCGATGGAATCAGAATTCCAGATTGTGGTTGAGTATATTCCAGCGTGACCGAGGTAAGTATATGCACCCGGAGGTGCGCTGAAGGGTACTTCTTGAACTCTGTACCAACCTAGAGTTCCCGGAGCCAGCTCGATGCTGTAAGGCCCCATTAATGGGCCGAACGTTGTGTAGTCTGGTGGAATTTTTACCTCTGACCATAGATCTATCGTCTCCGCCACTGAACCCTCGTTAGCAACGAAAATGTAGAATTCGAAGCTGCCACCTGAGATCGGAATCTGGATTGATGAAATAAAGGGGACCAATGTGACTTGAATGGGCAGCGTCGTAACGTCCACAAAATGCGTGCCGTGGATATTGTATGACTCCCAGTTGTCTATGGCTCGAATGAAGTACTTCAAATCCAGAGAAGAGAACAGCGCCGAAGCGGGAATTGAAGCTTCCCATGTATCGCCGCCGGTATAGTGCATGGGAATTTCTGACCAGAAGATTTCTCCGGTATTTTGGAAGTAAAGCAACACCTGATCAACATTCAGAGTGTTGTCAGTTACATCGCAGGTAATCGGCATTTCTGTTTGGTTGTCCCATGTTACAACCGGTATATGGGTGATCTCCGGGGTCTCATTGGGCAGCACTGCGATTTGGTGTGGATAGATCGTTTGATTGGACTCGGGTGAAGTAGTGATGTGGTAATAGTTATCCGCCGCCTGAACGTAAAATTCTATACCTGGCGGTTGCATATCGCTCGCTTCGAACGTATACTCATACAGACTGTCGGCAACGTGATTCATGACTCTGTGGTAAAATCGAATTTCCCCCATAGAGCGATACCTGACCAGGGTTGCAGTCAGAAAATCGTTGTCGGTAATCCAAGCTTGTACAGTCACAGGAACGCCAGTCTGCTGAGAAACGGTCAACAAGCTGTCCTGCGTATAGGGAGTCAGAGTGATGACGGGTGCAAAATTGCTGACCCACGGTGCGTTGTACTGTGAGCTATCAGTATTGCTGAGTGACAGATAGGATACCTGTACCTCTATCGTTCGGGAACTACCATTCGGTGTCGGATCAGGGCTAACGTAAGCAACTTCGTATTGATTCTGATAAGCACGTTGAATCTGCTGATAGTACAACCAGAGCGAATCCGGGGTAGTGTAGATGTAGGATCCACCGGTGGCGTTTGCCACTTGTATGAGCGGATCAGGATTCACACTTCCCAATCCGATAGTGTAAACGGGAGCACCGATGAGGTTCGCTAATGTGGCAACGGTGTGCAGAGTATAAGATTGGCTGCTGTTATCCTGACCATCGGTGAAACCGATCATCACTCGGGGATGCGGTTCAAAGCGACACTCCTCCAAAGCCAGATAATAACCATACCATTGAGCGGTCATTCCGTTGGCATAATATTGAAGTACGGCGTCTAGGAGTAAATCGTAATCGTTGGTCATGGGCTGAACGATTCTGGTGTCGCTAAAATCTTCGAAGAATATCACGGCTGCCTGTTCCTGTGCAAGCTTACCGGTTACGAAGGTTGTACAAGCAAAGATGACTTCACCTTCATAACCACCCATACTCCCCGAACAATCCAACGCCATACCATAGCAGGCATTGTTGAATTCTGCGGTGGTGATGTCAAAGACCACCGGAACGCCATTCTCGAAAACCTCAAAATTGGAATCTGACAGTTCGGTAATTGGAGCACCCGCTGAATCGGTAACTTGAACGAACAGGTGGATTTCAGGGAAACCAACCTTATCTAACGCGGCGATTCGGACGTTTAGGGAATCCTCCCTTTGTGCTTGGGAATAAGCTTCAGGGACCTGACTGAATGTGAGGGCTACGATAATAACAGTCAGCGCAGAAAACAACTGCTTTGAATGCATTTGTACCTCCACAAATTATATAGATAAACTTAGATCTCGATTCCCACCGAATACAATATAATACCCTTTATTCAAATTGTCAACATTTATTTACAAAAAGAGAAAAAATTTTTCTATTGATGATATAATCTTGAATTTCATATTACAATGCCTGATCATTTAAGGCGTAGGCGGGATTTAGATATCATGTATTTGATGTTGATATTACAACGATCGGTTTACCGAAGATCAGTTTACCCCTTCTTCTTCCCCGCGGATGCTAATGACCGTTTCACTGATGGGGATCTGCCTGCCGGCTTTTTCCATGGCTTGCTGGACTATCTGCGTCAATCCGCCGCAGCAGGGCACTTCCATAATGACCACCTCGACGCTCTTAGGCCCGCCGAGCTTGATGATCTGTGCAATCTTCTCGATATAAGCTTCCACGTCGTCCAGCTTCGGGCAGCCCACGGCCAGCGCTTTGCCTTCGAGGAAATCCTCGTGAAAGTTCGCGTAGGTGAAGGGGACGCAGTCCGCCACGATGGCCAGGTCGGCATCTTTAAAGTAGGGGGCAAAAGGCGGCACCAGGTGGAGCTGGATTGGCCATTGGCGCAGAGCGGACTTGAAGCGGACTTTCTTTGAAGCGCTTCCGGATTCTTTGGCGCCCTCCTCCCACTGCATTATCTGCGCCGAAGGGCAGCCTTTGAACGACGGCGGCATTTTATGAGAATGGTGCTCGGGAAGCTCGTCGGCATGCTCCTTCATATGTTGAAGGTGCTCATCCAGCATCTCCGGAGCGACCTCTTTAATATGCGCGATGGTGGCCTCCTCGTCGTAGGAATCGACCTCTCTTTCGACGATGGTCAGAGCCCCGGTCGGGCAGTTGCCCAGGCAGGCTCCCAGGCCATCACAGAAGATCTCCCTCACCAGCCGTGCCTTGGGGCCCTCTGGAGTGTCCACTATTTCAATGGCCTGTTCGGGACAGGCGGGAATACAGATTTCACAACCGTCGCACAAATCCTCGTCGATTTCGATGATTTTCCTGGTCACCTTATTCATAGCGTCCCTTTTTTCTCTCGGTTTTTACTCAAGTTAGCCCATTTTAGAAATGTACGGTATTATTTACCAGCCAGTTGGTGGGAAAGCCTCTCCAAGTTCACCTTGAATAAACAAAAATGACGGACGGCGCTGAGCCGTCCGCCCTATCGAAACAGCTATTCTATGCGCTCGACAAGTAGTTACTGGTCGTAACGATCCATGTAAAACTCCTGAATCTTCTCCAGTGCCTCTTTGCTCATCCCGTCGCGGTACCAGAGATGCCCGGGATGCGGATAAACGTACTCGTCGAGCAGTTTCTGCGCCAACTCCTCCCCGGCCGCTTCTCTCATTTCTGGGATGAACTTCTCGTAAAAATGCTTGGCGACTTCGTACATGCCGTGCCACCAGGTGTAATCCGGCCCCTGCATGGAGGCTCCGTGACGTGCGCGGCGCCCTTCGTGGTGCCAGAGTTCCCAGTAGGTCCACTCGATGGGATCATCAAAGTTGGCCGAACTGATCTTACCGGCTTCCTTCAGAGCCTTCATGATCTTCGTTGCCGGAATGGCGAACTTATCGTTGTACAGGTGAACAACCTCGTCGAATTGCTTGTAGGCCCCTTTGATGAAGGAGAGGTTGTGACACTGCCGGCAGACCGCCTGCATCTTGTTGCGTCTCTCATCCCAAGTCAGAGTGGCTTTGACTGACTTCTTGTCACCGCTCTTGCCCTTGTGCTTCTCACCGACTGCGGGAAGCTCGGGATTATCGCCCGTGATGTCTTCCTTGGAATCATCTTCGTACACAACCATGTTCAGTTTCACAGAAATCGGCGGGCGCAATGTCCAGGAAATTCTCTCGCCGACGTCATGAGTCATCCCCTGACTCCCGGCGGCGCTCATGTGGCAGGATGCGCAGGTCGGGCCGACGAAGTACTCGACTCCGGCACGCCATTCATCAGCGTCCAGGTTCAATTGTTCCCGGTTGGCGTGATACATGATCCCGTGCTTGGATTCATTCCAGACTTCGATCTGAGGGTGATCGGGACCGAGGTGGCACTTGCCGGTCGGGCGGCCGTTCTTGTCCACCTCGACGATGGAGCCGTGGCACTGGCGGCAGCCCGCGTTGACGGCTGGTTCGCCGCCTACGACTTCTCCCAACAGGTTATCCAGCGATCCCAGGATCTGGCCGGCCTTGGCGTGGTGCGATCCCTTCTGCTGATTGAACTCGGTCTCGTGGCACTGCGAACAATCTTTGGGCGATACGATAATGGCGATGGTCGTGCCGCCGTGCTTGAAAGCGTCGACTTCGGACGGATCCGCAGCATGGCAGTCCAGGCAACCGATGCCAGCTTCGCTGTGCAGCGAATTGTTCCACTGCCCCACGATGCCGGGCGTCATCTTCTCGTGGCAGGTAACGCACTTTTCCGAATCCTGAGCCGGACTCTGCGGCGGTGCGAATAGAAATAAAATGATGCTTGAGATTGCCAGGACGATGCCCGGCGCCCTCTTGAACGAAACGGTCATGATGCCTCCTCAACTTATCTATTCAATGCAATCTAGTGACGTAAAAAGGTGTCGCGCTCCTTGATGTTTTAGCTTAGCGGCCTGTGCCGGTACGGGTGCTGCTAGTTTAACGAATAATGCGTATAAAATCAAGAGGAAGGTGATGGATTTCTCGACCAATTTTAACAAATTGTCCGATATGTGATGCAGGTCGCAGCTTTTGGCGGTATCGCAGTGTATATTAGCCACCGGACGAAGAGAAGAGTTGTGTGATGCGTGAAGTCCCCGAGAGGGGAATTCCTGGATCCCCGCCGGTATCGCCTCCACCGCCGGCGGTTTACATAAAGGGGCGCCCTTGTTACCTGGGGTGCCCTGGTTTTTTTATCGGTAGTGTCGCCTCATTTCGACAGTGGGCGCCAGCGTTACGCTGACCGTTCACTAAATCCGCAACCTTCCGTCCCGAAACATCGTAGACCGTCAGGGTTACAAAGCTGTCTACCGATAGCTGATAGCTGATGACTGTTGTCGGATTGAAGGGATTGGGGTAGATCCGTAAAACAAAATCATCCGGTGATGAAAGTGATTCCCGGACTGCGGTGAGTTGGTCACATTCGAAGTTCCATTCACCTATGGACAGATCCGTT
>JALGZU010000633.1 GCA_025774735.1 candidate division LCP-89 bacterium
GGTTCGATGAAGAGCTGGTGGCGGTCTTTATCGGCGAAACGGACAATTTTGTCTTCGATGGAAGGGCAGTAGCGCGGGCCAACGCCCTTGATGCGGCCGGTATAGAGAGGTGACCGGTCCAATCCTCCCTTCAGGATCTCATGAGTGTGCGAATTGCTGTAGGCCAGATAGCAGGGGCGCTGGGGAAGTTTCCGATTCTGCCGAACGTGAGAGAATTGGATCGGTTCGGGATCGCCGTCCTGCCTTTCAAGACGGTCAAAATTTATGCTCTTGCCGTCCAAGCGGGGAGGTGTGCCGGTCTTGAGCCGGATTCTGCGCAACCCTAATTCCGCCAGTTGATCGGATAAACCCACAGCAGGTGGCTCATCGATTCTCCCCGCCGGAGCAGACCATTCACCGATATGGATGAGGCCGTTCCAAAAGGTGCCGCCGCAGAGAACTACACGCCAGGCAGGCAGCTCTTCCCCACCCTTCAAGATGACACCCCGCACTTCCCCATCCTCAACGACCAGGCCGGTCACCTCATCTTCGACGATCTCCAGATTGGGCGTACCCCTCAACTCCGAGCGTATCTCTTCGCTGTAGAGCGAGCGGTCGCACTGAGCGCGAGGCGACCAGACCGCCGGCCCTTTGGACCGGTTTAACATTCGTGCCTGGATGGATGAACGGTCCGTGACGCGTCCCATGATGCCGCCCAGAGCATCGATCTCTTTGACCAGATGCCCCTTGGCCAGCCCCCCGACGGCTGGATTGCAGGACATGCGCCCCAGATCGGCCTCTTTCTGGGTGACTAGGACGGTCCGGCGGCCGATTCGAGCGGCGGCGGATGCCGCCTCGCAGCCGGCATGGCCACCACCGACAACGATGATGTCTATTTTATCTACTGGCACGTCAGATTCAGTTGAAGTATCGTTATTGATTCAGAGAAACTGACTGTTTCACGTGAAACATTGTTAAAGCGGAGGATTCATTTGCCGACGCAGAAATCGGCGAAGATGCGATTTAGGATGTCGTCTGTTGCGATCTGCCCGATGATCTCCCCAAGGTCGTTGAGGGCATCTTGGAGATCGGCGGCCAACAGTTCGTGGCCGTGGCCTTTCTGTATAACCTGCCGGCCCGCGATTACGGACTCAAGAGCCTTCCCGACGGCTTCAAAGTGCCTCTCTCTGGTCAGAACAGCTTCGCCGAATTCGAGTCCATCTTCTGGCAGAAGTCGTTCCAGAACAGCCTCTTGAACGCGATTTAATCCCTGCAGCTTGAGGGCTGAAACGGGGAGGACGGCTGCTACGTGCGAGGCTGGCTCGTCATTGATAAGATCCGCCTTGTTGCCTATGATCAGCGATCGCTGAATCAAAGTTTCGGGAGGAGGAACCTGGACGCTCGAAGAGAGGTCCACCACCCAGAGAACCAGATCGGCGCTTTCCGAAACCACCTGGGCGCGTTCGACAGCGGCCTCGTCCGGTCCTCCGAAATCATCGGCCTGACCGGCCGTATCTATCAATCGAATGCTCACTCCACCCCACTCCAGACAGCTCTCAATGGCATCCCGTGTAGTGCCTGGTTGTTCGTGGACGATGGCCCGCTCCTCCTTCAGTAAAGCATTGAACAGCGTAGACTTGCCTACGTTCGGGGCTCCCGCAATGACGACGCTGGCGCCTTCCCTGGCGAGTTTTCCCCTCGCAAAGGATGCCTTCAGTTCCGTCAATTCCTTTTCGATGGCAGCCAGGCGCTCGAAAAGAACGTTCTCTTCGACAACAGGCAAATCCTGATCAGAAAAATCTATGCCGCATTCGATCAGCGCACAGACGTCGGTCATGGCGTCGCGCAACTGCCGTATCCGGAGCGAAAGCGCGCCCTTGCGCTGCGATATCGCGACGCGGTGCGAAGCGGTACTCTCTGCGGAGATCAAATCCGCCACAGCTTCTGCCTGAGCCAGGTCCATGCGCCCGTTGAGAAAGGCTCGCTGCGTAAATTCTCCCGGCTTTGCCGTGCGAGCTCCACCCTCCCGGCAACGGTCAATGAGGGAGCTGATGATGAAGGGGCTGCAGTGCAAGTAAAATTCAACCGCATTCTCACCGGTATAGCTGTGTGG
>JALGZU010000634.1 GCA_025774735.1 candidate division LCP-89 bacterium
TTCGCTGAGAAGACAGCAAGGAAGGCCAACAGTACCGCCGGGAATGTCTGCGGATTCAAATGCCGAGTCTCGGCCAGGGCATAGAACTCGTACAGAGCAATCGCCGCGGCAAAAGCGAAGAAGAGGGCGAACACCCAGCCTCCAAGCAGAGTGACGAGAATGATCAGGGGGATGCCCCAGGCTGCAACCCCAAGGCGTGAGATCAATGGCTTTTGAGCGTGCATTCCACACATCCAGTTTGTACGATTCAATGGGGCGCTTGCGTGAGTAACACTGCATGCTTACCGGAGCAGTCACGGCGCAGAAAAACCCATAGAAGAGCGTGAAGATAGGAGGGCTAAGCGATCTTAAGCAGTTTGAGTTCGAATGTCAATTCTTGACCCGCCAGGGGGTGATTGGCATCCAGCGTGACTTCCTCATCGCCCAATTCGGTGATCCTGACCACAAAGTCTCCCCCATCGTCCTGGGGTACTTTCAATTGCTGACCGACGAAAAGCTCCAGGTTCTCCGGCAAGCGGTCTCGGGTAATCGTCAAAACCATCTCCTCACGATGCTCACCGTATGCCTCCTCCGGTAGAATTTTTACCGTCTTGGTATCACCAGGATTCATTCCCGTAACAGCATCCTCAAATCCCGGGATAACCTGCTTCTCTCCGAGTGTAAATTGCAGAGGATCCTTGCCTTCGGACGAATCGAACACAGTACCATCATCGAGTGTACCGGTGTAATGAACATCAACCATGTCGCCTTCTTTTGCCTGTGCCATATTTGTGCCTTTCGTTAGGTTAGCAAAAACTCACGCCGCAGTGTAAAGTTGGACCCCTGCTGCAGCCATCCAGAATCACCTGATATAATTTCTTATCAGAATCTTGAAATATCAAGTTAAAAGGGTCGTTTATTTTATAGATTACTTCGTTCCCATCATCCGGATTCAAATTTTTTCTTTTCCCACCAACTGATACAGAAGAGGATGCCGGCGACGATCGCGGGTACAGCCATGGTCAATTCCAGGTAGAGAACGAATTTCAGGGATACCCGTCCGACCACCAGCAGAGGATAAAAAATGGCGATAAGCAATCCTTCAGCGATCAGGACCGGCCCCCCGAATCCTTCCCACCGCCAGGCGAGAAAGCTTGATCCGAGAAAGAAAATCGAATATAACGCCGCCACTAAGATTCCAGTGAGGTTGAATCCAACGGCTGCCACGGACTTGAAGGAAGTCACAAGCCAACTGATCGCCCATATCAGGACGATAAGGCGCGCCGTGTACGAGAGCCAGCGGGTTGTGAAGCCGCCGATATGATTAACGTTTGCCATGATTCGATCTGGAGGTTGCTTGTGCGAGTTCAGAGTTATTGCCGGGCCGATCGTCAGTGATACTCAAAACCTACTTGTCAATCCTGATCCCCCCAGGATATCACCTCGATGCGGACACGTGCGGTGCCTGGAATGATTAACCCGACGACCTTTGCTGCTCCGTATGAGAGGTCGATGATTCGGCCTCGAATAAATGGACCGCGGTCGTTGATCCGGACGTTCATAGCTTTGCCGTTGTCCAGGTTTTTTACCTTGACAACCGTGCCAAACGGCAGGGTTTTATGGGCGGCGGAGATGGCGTACATATCGAAAATCTCCCCTGAGGCGGTGGGCCGGCCGTGGAACTTTTCGGCGTAATAGGATGCGATGCCGGTCTCCACGTATTTCCCGCCGGGTTTCATCGGTGGAGGTCCACTCCGGTACCGGGGCATGGATGAACAGCCTAAAAGGAATCCTACCAGAAATAGCAATGTAATGCGAGGTAGCTTATGCATGTTTTATTCGAGTCGCAGTGTTCCAATCAGATCCTGGAGCCCGGCAATCCCATTCTTGCGACAATATGTATTCAGGCTATCGATAATTTCAACCGAAGTAAGCGGATTGACAAAGTTCGCGGTTCCCACCTGAACGGCGCAAGCTCCAGTTATCATGAATTCGATGACGTCAGTCACATTCGTTATCCCACCGATTCCGATGATGGGAATGGAAACCGTATTATGCGCTTCAAAAACCTTGGCCAGGGCAACGGGTTTGATGGGTGGACCGGAATAACCAC
>JALGZU010000635.1 GCA_025774735.1 candidate division LCP-89 bacterium
AAGAACAGTTCTGCAGTCTCGTAGAGATCCATGTCCACTTTTTTGTTCTCCAGCACCGCTTCTTCCAGCTTTACGGTGACGATGCTTTCGGACCGCAGAGCCACCATCTTCCCGAAATCTCCATTCTTTACCGTGTCCACGGCACTAACGCCAAAGCGTGTCGCCAGGATACGGTCGTAGGGGGTTGGGCTACCACCTCTCTGAGTATGTCCTAAAACGGTCAACCGGGTCTCGATACCGGTCTTCTCTTCAATGGCATCGCTGACAACCCTGCCGATGCCTCCCAGGCGCACGTGCCCGAAAGCATCCTTCTTTTCACTCTGAAGAGTCGCATCGCCGCCTTTCGGCACGGCACCCTCCGACACCACCACGATGGAGAAGTCTTTATTCTGGTGACGTTTCCTTAGTTGCTTGCACAAATCGTTAAGATCGAAAGGGACTTCCGGTATCAGGATAGCATCGGCTCCACCGGCGATACCCGAATGAACCGCGATCCAACCGGAATGCCTTCCCATTACTTCGACCACCATAATGCGGTGGTGCGATTCCGCTGTCGTGTGCAAACGATCGATGGCTTCCGTGACGATAGTGACCGCAGTATTAAAGCCGAATGTGAAGTCTGTACCCTTGATGTCGTTGTCGATCGTCTTGGGCACGCCGACTACCTTGACCTTATCCTGATGCAATTGCAGGGCGACGGTCAGGGTGTCTTCGCCGCCGACAGCGACCAGCGCATCGATCTCCCACTTCTTGATGTTCTGCTTGAGCTTCGCCCAATCGTCGCGATTCCCTTTGGGATTGGTCCGGGATGTCCCCAGTATCGTTCCGCCCCGATGAAGAATGCCGGAAACGGAGTAGAGCGAAAGCGGCTCTACGAATCCTTTCACCAGACCAGCCCAGCCATTTTTTATACCGAGGACGTCCCAGTCGTAAGTTTCGATAGCCCGTCGTGTCACCGCCCGGATGACAGCGTTCAGTCCCGGGCAGTCTCCACCGCCTGTCAGTAATCCAATACGCATTTTATCCCCATTAAATTTGAACTTATAAAAATAAGATATTAATCTCTATCTGTCAAGAAAAATAAGGACTTTTACTGTACAGTTCTGCTTAGAAAAGATCGAAACAGCGCGGCGGAGGCTGACTGAATGCCTGCTGACAAAACTCCAGTGTATCTCTGCCTTCAAACTCAACCAGATCCAGTTCGAAGGCCTGTACAGGTGACATGAAGCCGCAGTAGATCTGGGAGAGGATATCCACCGATCCCCGCAGCAATCGTCCTGATTTTGATTTAGCCTCCTCGGCGGCCGCTCCCTTACCGTTGAAGGAGACAGCCAGGCGGCGATCTCCGAGCAGGTCGTCCTCCATCTCAATGGTCAGGTTACCTTTAACCTGATTGAAGAGTCTGCCGTTTTCAAAAGCGCCTTTCAGGTTCACCAGACGATACATCAGACCGAGCCCGACCATGGCGGTTTCGCTGTAGAGATGATGAATGAGCCGGCGATCTTTTGAACGGGGATCGTCCAACCACATATGCAGCGGCTCATCCGGCGGCAGGGTGATCCGGACACTCTCTATCTGGTCGCTCTGGCGGGCAACGAAACCGAGTAGCGCATCCCTGGCATCAAGCGTGGATGCCATCCACTCGTGTATCTCCATCTCCTGAACGAGGAAGTTATCCGACTGAACTTCCCGCAGAGAATAGATCATGTAGCCGATGAGGTCACCGTTGAACAGAGCCAGGACAGCCTCACGCGAATCGGCGAGGAGTCTTTCTCTCCAGTAGCGTTCGTTCCGGCTGAGCAATCCGTTGGTCTGTCTCGCCCGGGCTTCGTAAAACTCCATCAGGTGCGACAGGTCATCCTCTGTGTATAATGCTGTGCCGAGTTCTGTCTCCTCCGGTACGTCAGCATAATCGGAAAGCTGCGTGGTTTTAATGTGATGCTGACGGATTTCTCCGCTATAGCCCCACCCGAGATTACGGTAAAACCGGAACGAGAAGGGATGGAGCAGACTGGCGGAGACCTCCTGCTCTTCGAAAATCTCGAGAGATTCGCCGATCAAGAATCCGGCGACACCTTCCCGGCGGTGGT
>JALGZU010000636.1 GCA_025774735.1 candidate division LCP-89 bacterium
TTGGCGGTCATCGCTGCTTTTCTCACGATCGTCGGCTACTCCCTGAATGATACTATCGTCGTTTTCGATCGCGTCAGGGAAAATTTGAAGCGGTTGCGCTCAAAAGGTCTGGAAGAAGTCATCAACACTTCTATAAATCAAACGCTTTCACGTACCATCATCACGGGGGTGACAACGCTTTTCGCCCTGCTGGTTCTGTTCATCTTCGGCGGGAGCGTCATCCGTGACTTTGCATTGGCTATC
Source organism: candidate division LCP-89 bacterium (assembly GCA_025774735.1). The sequence goes on from JALGZU010000636.1 coordinate 244, forward strand.
ATCATTGGCGTGATCATCGGTACCTACTCTTCGATTTACATCGCCAGTCCGGTGCTGGTGGAATGGGGAGCCCGGGCGGAAAGACTCCAGAAGCGTAAACCCAAATAGCTGACGAGGTAGGGATCCGGAATGCCAGTCGTAGCGGTTATCGGCGCTCAGTGGGGCGATGAAGGCAAGGGCAAGATCGTCGATCTGCTCTCACCGAAGGCGGACCTCGTGGTTCGCTCGCAGGGCGGAGCAAATGCCGGTCATACGATCCAGCGTGATGGACAGAGGATCGTACTACACTTACTCCCCTCTGGAATCCTGACCCCGAGTGTTTCCTGCCTGATCGGCCCCGGAGTGGTGCTGGATCCCGACGGTTTTATCCAGGAAATAGAGGCCGTCTCCGCAGAAGGCGTCTCCCTCGATGGACGGTTGACGGTTGATCTTCGAACCCATCTCGTCGTCCCGACGCATAAGCTTATCGAAGCTTGTCAGGAGGAAGCTCGAGGGGGGGATATGATCGGGACTACCCGCCGAGGTATCGGACCGACTTACTGCGATAAAGCAGCTCGTCGGGGAGTGCGCGTGGGAGATCTCCTGGACACCTCCCAGCGAGAGAAAGTTTGCGGCCAACTCTTTGATTACCACGCCGATTTCTTGAAGAAGCTGTTTGGAAAAACTCCCCCCGACCGTGGTGAGTTTCTCCAGAAAGCTGAAGCCTGGGCTGAAGCGTTAGCCCCCTACGCTGGAGATGCAGTTCTTAAGCTGCACGCTGCGCTGGATCAAAATCGGTCCGTCCTCTTGGAAGGAGCGCAGGGGACACTCCTGGACCTGGATCTGGGAACCTACCCCTTCGTTACCTCCTCCCACCCGACTATAGGTGGTCCGGTTCTGGGGATGGGAATGCCTCCGACCAGGATCGATTTCGTTTTGGGGGTATTGAAAGCTTACTGCACCCGCGTGGGTCAGGGGCCGTTTCCAACCGAAATGGATGATGAGACGGCAGCTACCATTCGCGAGAACGGCGATGAATTCGGTTCAACCACCGGCCGCCCGCGCCGCTGTGGTTGGCTCGATCTCTTCGCAGCCCGCCAGGCAGCGCGATGGAACGGATTCAACGGATGGGCGGTTACCAAGTTGGATGTTCTGGATGATGTGAATCCTCTCAAGGTCTGCGTCGGTTACCAGATTCAGGGCGATGTTCTCGACGCCGTACCGGCATCTCAGCAGGCCTGGGAAGCGGTCGAACCTGTCTACAGAGAGATGGAAGGGTGGTCTGATGGTTCTCACCAGCGGCGCATGGAGGACCTCCCTAAAAATCTTCTCGATTATCTCGAAACGATAGAGAAGTTTACCAACATACCGGTGCACCTGGTCTCTCTGGGAGCGGATAAAGAAGCCACCATTCTACACCGGGGCGATATCCTTTAAAAGAGATGAGAGTGTAGCTCAGTCGGTAGAGCAGCGGCCTTTTAAGCCGTGGGTCGTGGGTTCGATTCCCACCATTCTCACAGCGTAAAACACTAATTTACAGACTGCTACCCCAAAGTCTCTGTGAGGGATTTTGGGGTTTTTCTTTTTGGATTTTGCAACCTCGAAAACGGATATCTATTAATATGAGGCTGTCAGGGATCATCTGCAATATAATCGCCGCAAAACGGACAATCGAAAAATATTTGAGGTTTTTTCATAAAACCTATTGACTCACATGAAATATTGTTGTATATTTAGCGTAATCTATTTGTGCAAAAAAGTGCAGATCGGCTCAGGCATAACGCCACGCTGAGCGGAACAATTCTACGATCATCTACCGTTTCCGCCAATTTTTTTCTCAAATAGCTATCCGTACCACGATGCCGG
>JALGZU010000637.1 GCA_025774735.1 candidate division LCP-89 bacterium
CGAGGGAGGAGACGATAGGGGCTGGTGAAGCTTGCGGTGCAGTAGCAGTCTATTCTCCCAAAAAAGCTATCGAGCCTTCCACAAAAGGACAAAGTCCAGGGGATAGGTAAAAACTTTAGCGCTGCTCTAAACCAAGGCGGAATTACATCTATTCAAGATTTGGCGGACCTGGATCCTGATGTAAAAATTGCCAGAGTAACCCCGATCAAACTAACCGAATTTAGGACCAAAGCCAAGATGATACTGGAGGCGGACATTGAAAAGAAAAAACTATCACCTCTCCTCAGTTACAAGTTAACGGATCTGTTAAAGACGTCTGATCAGAAACTCGCATTAGCTACGGCACTTCCCACAGGCTCGATAATGCAGCTCAAGGAAGAGGTGAGAAAAGTCGAAATAGCCCTGGACGAAGACGTATTTCGCACAATTAGTCTGGCCGAGTTAGTGACCGATCTTATCTAAATCAATTCCAGAAGAATAACGTGAGTTCAACGAACGAAATAAAAAAGTTCAATACCAAAACCGGCGAACAATTATACTGGATGTTGCCGGCAGTCTACCGCAATCGCGATAACGCGGAAGAAAGTCGTCTGGGGGATCTCGCTAAATACCTGGATGCGTGTGGTGAACTGCTCGACCTCATTAAAAACACCCTTGATCAACGCTTGGCCGACGCACTCCCGAATAGCCTTGTCGATACTCGCAGCTGCCAATCCTGGCTCTTGCCCTATCACTGCGATTTGCTGGATGTTCAGCTGGTTTCACCAACCTACAAAGGAAAGCTGGAGGAATTGAAGTCCGCCATTTCCTGGAGACAGAGAAAAGGAACCAACATCTGTATTGAGGAGATCGCCCAGGGCGTTGCCGAATTGGATATTGAGATACAGGAGGGATGGAAAAGAGTGGCAATGATACCCCGGATCGGATTCACGCTGCATCAAGCAAAAACCTTGGGTGGGTCAGAGGAATTCGATGAGGAGAAATTTGTAGTACATCCAGGATACGCCTCACGGCACCCCGGGCTTCCCGCAGCAACGATTGACTTTCGCAACCCCTCGAGAGCTGTTCAGACCGGAGAAGATCCACAGGGTGCATCGAATCTTCAAAATGCAAAACTGACGGTTTTCGGGGGGACAAGCGCCTGGTGGTATCATGGCACCCCACATGGAGCTCCTTGTTTTCCAGACAGTTACGAGGACGTCTCCAGGCGAACGGTTGACAGCCGGGAAACCGATTGGCAGAAGGGTCATTTTCATCCCAAAAGGATCCTACTTTTTACGCCTCCCCGGCTCGGTTTTTTTGGCCCTTTTGAACTAGCGGGGAAATCCGTTAGAAAATCGGCGAAGATATTTACCGAGGACGTTCTCCATCATAAAAAGGACCATGTCTTTCATTCAACCGTGACGGTGGAGGCGGGCAGGATAAAACTGGAGCGGTGTGCCGTAAAAAAGCTTATCGTTAAGACGGCTTCTCCCGGGAATTCGACCGATGACAGCCCCGCTCCTGTTTTTGAAGCAAGAGATTGCATATTTGGAGACATCGAAGTCAGCGATGGCGGCCTATCACGGTTGGAATACTGCACCGTTATGGGAGACTTCAAGAGCGGTTTCGTCCAGGCCAGCGATTGTATTTTCTCCGGTCCTGTGACCGCCAAAGTTTCGGAATACAACTGCATCCGTTATTCGCGAATCCATCCCAAAAGCACGGTTCCAAGAGAAGAGTTGGATATTTTCAAAATCACATCAAATACTGTAGAAATGCCCATATTTCTAAAGAATGTTGAGGAGAGCGAGGGCAGTATCGTTTTCCGGCCTTTTGAATTCGGAGAACCGGGATACGGCGTTTTGCACCCCGCTGCGCCCGAATCGATCTGCTCCGGTGCCGAGGACGGCGGTGAAAGGGGAGCCTACCACCATCTGAAATACTGTCAATATGATGCGGCGGTTCTTAAGAAACTGGAAAATTACCTGCCGGTAGGCATGGTCCCGGCGTTGATCCCGGATCGGCGTCTATTAAATCTTCCCGGTACCCTTTAAAATGAATCAATAGCCTTATGGTGTCGAAATGAAAACGCAAATTTCCAGGGAT
>JALGZU010000638.1 GCA_025774735.1 candidate division LCP-89 bacterium
TCCCATTCGCCCTGGTACTTTCTGAGGATTCTTTTAAAAGCATCCAATACTTTGGGTTCGTCATCAACAAACAGAATGTTGCATTTCATATTCCGTCTCCAGCTCTTCAACAGTTTCGGGGATGTGTAACCTGATGGTGAAGGTGGTTCCTCTACCTTCTGTACTTTTAAAATCGATGGATCCGCGGTGTTTTTCTGCGATGACAGAATGTGCAATGGTCAGTCCCTGGCCGGTACCCTTGCCGACCTCCTTGGATGTAAAGAAGGGATCGAAAATCCGTTCGCGGATTTCTTTGGGAATTCCTGCTCCGGTATCGCTGATTTTTATTTCCGCCCAGTCTGCATCAACCCGGGTGCTGATCGTGATGGTTCCCTTCAGGCCAGACTCCTTCCCGACGACGTCCTCGATGGCATGGACCGCGTTGATGATTAAATTAAGGATGACCTGGTTAAATTCTCCAGGATAGCAAGGCACATCCGGAAGGTCGGGATCGAGGTCTATCACGACGTCGGCGACGTACTTCCACTCATTTTTCGTGACCGTAACGGTGTTTTCAATCGCCCGATTGAGGTCGGTTGAGGTCATGACTTCGATGCCGGGATGCGAGAATTCCTTCATAGCCAAAACGATCTCGGCAATGCGCCCCAATCCCTCGAGGGATTGCAGGATGGCTTTGGGGATCTCGTCGTTCATGTATTCCAGATCCGCCTGGCGCAGTGTTTCGTCGAGTTTTTTGAGTTGTTCCAGATCGATTTCGCCGCGTTGAGCCATATCGTAGACGGCTTCATAGTCATGAATCACCCGGCGCAGATCGTTGAAGCCATCTTCCAGGAAGTAAGTGTTGTCCCGGACGTATTGGGTCGGCGTATTGATTTCATGGGCGATGCCGGCCGCCAACTGGCCGATCGATTCGAGCTTCTGCGCCTGGCGTAGCTTGGCTTCAAGCTGCAAACGCTCGGTGATATCGCGCATGACGCTCACGAAATTTGTAACCCGCCCGTCCTTGTCCTTGACCGGTGAGATGGTGGTAAAGGTTTCGTAGAGATGGCCGTCTTTGCGTTGATTGGTGATTTGTCCGGACCAGACCTGACCCTTCAAAATGGTCTCCCACATGTCTCTGTAAAAGGCCCCATCATGGAGCCCGCTTTTGAGAATGCTGGGCGTTTTCCCGACGGCTTCTCTACGGCTGAATTCCGTGATCTGTTCGAAGGCGGGGTTAACATACTCGATGACACCTTCTCTGTCGGTGACCAAGAGGCCCTCAACAGTCTGTTCGACTGCGGCGGAGAGCAATCTTTTGGCTTTCTCGGTCCGCTCCCGTTCGAGATGAGTTCCAACGATTTCAGCAATGACACCCAAAGCACGCACGTCCTCATCCGCCCACTCCCGCTGAGTCGCCGTATCGTCGAAACCGATAAAACCGAGCAGTTCCCGTGACGACGAATGGATGGGCACAGCCAGAGTCGTCCTAATGCCGCGCTTCTTCAGATAGGCTTTCTCAGAGGCTGCCGATTTTGGGAGCCGGTTAACATCCGGGACGACGATGTTTTCCCCCTGTGTGAGTTTAGTCATCCACCAGGGGACGGAACTTGCGTCTATGTCCTGAAGGGCTTCCATGCGAGACTTACTACCCCGAGCGGACCAGACATGCGTGCTGACCATCCTACTCAGCTCATCTCTGAATTCGAAAATATATACATGGTTAACATTAACAGCCTCGCCGAGGATCTTGAGAGCTCTGTCCACATTACCAGGCTTAACTGAGACGAACATCGCTGAGACATTTGCTAATGTCTTCTCCATTTCGAGGTGATGCTGGATCTTTTCCTGAATTCGATTCTGGTCAGTAACGTCACGGAAGGTAGCGTAGGCGCCGATAAATCTGCCCGAAAAATCGAAATTGGGGGAGGCGGCGACCAAGATATTCCGCGTTTGACCGTCAGGATTTACGATGTTCAATTCGTAAGTGCTCTCGACACCCTTTTTACGCTTTCCGGTTTCTTCCCGAACAATCCTCTTACTCTTCTGGTCCAGGAACTCACTCAAATTGTGCCCAAGCAGTTTTCCCGGCTTAACACCGAATATC
>JALGZU010000639.1 GCA_025774735.1 candidate division LCP-89 bacterium
CAGTCGCCGATCTAGCATTTTTCCCGATCTCCGCCGATTTGCAGTATCTGACCGGCGTGCCGCGCCATATGCCCTCTTTCGGCGCGCCCATCCACCCGGGTGAATGGTTGGAGGGTGCATGGATCTCGCCGGAACAGGGGCCAGTACTGACCCTGTCTCGCATGACGGTGTTGTTCCGGGGCCTGACCGACCTGCCAGATGATCAAATGCGTTTGATCAATGACACGGACGATCCGCACGCAGTGTTGAAGGAAGTTCTGGCCGATCTGTCTCTGCCCGAGAAGCCGCGTGTGGCCCTGGGCTACCGGACCTACGAAGACACCGTCGTGGCGCTCCAACGCAATCTGCCTGGTGTCGAATTCCTGTCGGCCACCGAGTTGACGCGTCGCTTACGAGTCATCAAGTCTGAAGAGGAGATTGCTGCGCTCCGTCGTGGGGGCGAGATCACCGAAGCGGCTTTCGCCGAAGCACTCCCCAAACTCGGGCACGGCATGACCGAACTAGATGTCCTGACAGAGATTGAGTATCAACTCGTGCAGCACGGCTCGCTTGGCCCCGCTTACTCGAGCCTGTTGGAACCTTCGGGACCCAATCATCCTTTGCTCCTTGGCCAGCCTGAGAAGTCGATGAACCGCGAACTGCATCCGCCGGTATCCATCCAGTTTGACTTTGGCGCGATCTTTCAAGGCTATTGTTACGATTTTGGCCGCACCGTGGCCTTCGGCGAACCGGATGCGGAGTTCCAGCGTATCTACGACCTCGTGATGGCGTCCCAGGCAGCCGGTATCGCGGCGATGCGTGCCGGTGAAATCACCTGTGCTGAAGTCGACGCAGTCGCTCGCCAGGTGATTGAGGACGGCGGCTACGGGGAAGCCTTCCGGCACCGGCTGGGTCACGGCATTGGTCTGGACGTGCACGAGCCGCCATTTCTGATCGCTGGCGACGACACCGTGTTGCAGGAGGGCATGGTCTTCACCGTCGAGCCAAGCATCTATCAATTCGAGAGCTACTCGGCGCGGGTGGAGGACCTGGTCGTGGCCCGCCCGGATGGAGGAGAGTCTATGACGTCAGGCTTCCAACATCTACATGTGATCGATTAGGCTGGCTCGGGGGGTGGGAGAGGGCTCGCTGCGAGTGGACCGCGCCATTCTCGATTTGACATTGATAACGTGGTGAGGAGTTTATACAAAGCCTGAACATGGAGGTTAATCATTCTATGAACTCGAAACGCGATTTTGGATTGTTTCTTGGGTATGGCGCTGATTTTACTTTTCCAGCGTATCAAACCATCGCGCAAGAAGCCGAACGTTTGGGGTATTCGGCTCTCTGGGTCCAGGATAATATTGCCGGTCATCATCCGATCCCCCGGGATATTGAGATCCTGGATACCTGGACGTTCCTGACGGCGCTGGCTGCAGAAACGTCCAGCATGCGTGTTGGTTCGATGGCAACCCCCGCTTTGCGCCGATTTGCTCCTTTGTTGGCGAAGACGATCGCATCTCTGGATGTGATCTCCAATGGCCGGGTGAATGTCGGCCTGGGATCAGGGGATGATGTCTATCAGTACGAGATGATCGGTCAACGCTTTCCTGAGACGGGCAAGGAACGAAGACAGATCCTCCGGGAGTCGATCGAGGTCATGAAACTCCTGTGGACGGAAGACGTGGCGAATTATGAAGGGGAACATTTCCAACTAAAAGAAGCCATTATCAGCCCAAAACCAATCCAGAAACCCAATCCGCCCATTTACGTCGCTTGCAATACCAGCCGCAGGCTGATGCCCCGCATGGCTGCTCAACATGGAGATGGATTAGGTATGATGTGGGGCCATGATCCGACCGTCGCTGTCACGGTAAAGGCATTCCAGGAAGAATGGGAAGCCTGTGGGCGGGATCCTGAAGATTATGCCGCCTTACGTTCGGCGTTTATCATTTTCACCCATGACAAGGATGAGGAGAAAGCCAGAAGATACTTTTCCAGGATTACCACTTTTCCCGATGACATCAGGCAGACAGCATCACCGGCAGAAGTGCCGGAGGGATCGGACGCCGACATGATGGTCATCGGCAGCCCTGATCATGTGGCT
>JALGZU010000640.1 GCA_025774735.1 candidate division LCP-89 bacterium
CCTCGTCGTCGGCACGACCGATTACCTGAATTCGGGGATCATAGTGAAGCGAAATAGTGGCGCTGCAAAACTGGCGGCAAACGAAGACGTCTTTTTCTTTCCCAAAGGGGGGCGGGATGCGGAAATAAGCGCTGAAACAATCCTATGCGGGTACGGAATCCATGCGCCGGAGCATGACTACGACGATTTCGCCGGCATCGATCCCGCCGGGAAAATTCTGGTGGCCTTCAACGGTGAACCCAAGAATAAAGACGGCTCATCCGCTCTCAGCGGCGAGAAGAGATCGAGGTACTCGAATTACCTGATCAAGGCCGCCGAAGCTCAAAAGCTGGGCGCGCTGGGATTGGTATTGATGCAGCCACCCATTGAGGGCCTTCCTCCCATCGAAGAAACACTGAAACGGTACAAGCGCACCATGAACGATCCCATCGTGCAGTTAGTTGATTCACAGGATTGGTTCCCCGTATTTTACCTTCACGTTGACGCCGCCGGGATCCTTCTGGGTGAGAAGATTGATCTGAAATCCCATCACAAGCGTGTTATAAAGAATCGGGGTGGTGATCCCAGGCTGATCGAAGGTGTGGGAGTTACCCTGCGGATTCGCTTCAAGGATGTTGGAGAAATTTCCACGGCGAATGTGGTGGGATACCTACCTGGTCAGACGGATGAGGCGGTTTTAGTTATGGCGCATCACGACCATGAAGGTATCAAAGAAGGCAAAACCTATTTCGGGGCCGATGACAACGCCTCCGGGTGCGCCGGCTTGCTGGGCATTGCCGAGGCCTTCTCTACTCTGGATAAGCCTCCGCGGCGAGGAGTGATTTTCCTCTCCAGCGGAGCCGAGGAGAAGGGCAGCCTGGGGGCACGTTACTTTCTTCAGAATCCACTCGTTCCACCGGAGAACATCGTGGCCGTCATCAACATGGACATGATTGGACGCGACGGGTCATCGCAATTTCGCGCCATGATGGATCCCACAATCGAAATGGAAGAAGACCTTCTCATGGGATTCTATTCCGGCCAGACCCCGCTACTCGCAGAGGTCGCCTCACGAGAAAACAGCACTGCAAAACTCAACCTCGTCCTCGAACCGGTACTGCGCTTTCACTCGGCCAGCGATCACGTACCCTTTCACGATAAGGATATCCCCTCTATCTTTCTGTTCACCGGCTTTCACAGTGATTACACCAGTCCAAACGACACACCGGACAAAATCCTGTATGGAAAACTGGTTCGAGTAGTGCAACTCGCCTTCGGCATGGCCTACGACCTGGCAGAACGCAAGGAAAGAACCGTGTTCGATAAGACCATCACCGAAGTGAAGAGATCTGAAAGAAGATACGGCTACTGAGGGCGGGTGGAGACATAAACGGAGGTGAACGTGCGATTCAGATATATTATGGCAGGCCTGTTGATCGCTTCTGCCCTGCAGGCGCAGGTGAACGTCTGGGGTGAGCAGTACGGCACCTGGGGCGCCGAGGATAGCCTCTACCTCGTCACCGGCGACATCCTCGTGCCCAACAGCCAGTTCCTGACGATATTATCAGGCGTCGAAGTACGCTTCCAGGGACAGTATAAGATCACCGTGGCAGGCGGTTTGACTGCCTGGGGTACCGAAACCGATTCCGTGATCTTCAGAACCTTCCTGCCCGATCCCTGGGACTACATCGAATTTAATAACTCCTGGGGGGATTCGACCACTCTGAATTACTGCAGCATCCAATCCGGCGACCGGGCGGTCAGGGTCACGGATTGCCAGGTGTCGCTGAATCACTGCCTGATCCGGGGTATGGCCTCATCACCGGTCTGGGGAGAGAGCAATGCCGTCCTTCACTTGAACGAATGCGCCATCACACAGAACCAGGGTAATGGGCTGCTAATTGACAACAATAGCTCGGCTATACTCACCAACTGCGAAATCAGCTACAATACGGCGGGCAACGGGCGAGGCATCTTCGCACAGAACGGCAGCACCATCAACGTCAGCGGCGGCGTGATCCGAAATAACTCTGGATCCGGCATCTACGGATTTTCAGCCGGTACCTGCACTCTCAACAGTGTTGAGATTGGTGAGAATGGCGGT
>JALGZU010000641.1 GCA_025774735.1 candidate division LCP-89 bacterium
TACCCTCTCGGAGTTGAACGACGGCGACAACGCTGGTTCCGCCTGGGCCGCCGAAGGCCACTGGCAGTCGTCGCAGGTGAAGGCTCCGGGGGATTTCTCCATCGTTGATGTCGATGCGCAAGTGCGCCGTATCGACGATCAGTTCGCCCCCATCGACCGCTTCCAGCAGGTGGAATATGCGCGCCAGTGGGATCTGGATGAAGCCGCATCTGACGAAGAAACCGTGGGAGAAGCTGCGCTGACGCTTCGGCCTCTCCAGCCGTGGATATCGAAGCTGGAATACGGCCTGCTCAACAAAGAGGGGGAGGGCTTTCGCAGCGAGCGCTGGCGGGGCGAGACTAAGCTGTCCGGGTCGGGATTGCCGCACTTCAGTACCGAGGCGGACTGGATCCGGAGCCGGTCGGAGACAGCCGGTCGGGACGGATTCTGGACCCGGGGAAAGTCGCGAATACAGCACACTTTCGGGCGGTTTACGCCAAATCTGCAACTCGAAAGAGAGCACAAACGAGACGATTATAGCGATTTTCGCGACGGTTTCGCGTACCTCGATTACTCCGCCGGGCTAAGCTACGCAGCGGGTTCGCTGAAACTGGGCACCACCCAGGAGTGGTGGGATGAAGAGAGATACCAAGGGAGCAGTCTGGAGGATTTCAGTAAAGCGCGCACGGGCAAGTACGAAGCTTCGCTGAGCAACTGGCACAACCTCACGGCCGATGCTCTCTTAACGCACCGCGTCAAGCAGTACCAGGAGGCAGATTCCCCGGATACCCGCACCGACCTGCTGGAGATAAACGTGGGCTGGACTCCCTATCACCGCAGCGTGGACCTGGGAGTGCACTACCGCATCAACAACACGCAGGTCTCCAGCATTGTACAGACGCCGGTGGAGGTCGGCGCAGGGCAGGGGACGCATACCAAAGTCGGCGATCTCTACTTCGAGGACCCGGATGGAGAATATATCCTGGTGGCGCAATCCACGGGGGACTTTCAGCCGGTGGTGGAGCTGGAAGGATCGATGTCGCTGGATCTGGATCCGCACCGTCTGCCCAAGGCTCAGCAGGAGAGCCTGCCGCTGCCCTGGCGCCATCTCTCATCGCAGACGCTGCTGAATTTCAGCGAGAAGACCAAGGAGGAGGATACCGGGGCGCTCTACCTGCTCGACTTTTCCAAGTTCCAGGGGGATTCCACGCTGCAGGGCAACCTGCTCCTGCGTGAGGATCTCTACCTCTTCCGTCACCGGAGGGATCTCTCCTTCCGGCTGCGCGGAGAAATATCCCAATCGCTGTCGAACCTCTATCTCTCGGGCGGCCAGGACACCCGCCGAAAGCTGCTTTCGTTCCGCATCCGGCGGTCCTTCTCGGAGGCGTGGTCGGCACAGGCGGACGTGGGACACGAGACCGAGAAGCGCACCTACCGGGCCACGAGCGCCTCGAGCCGGGACATTCTCTCCTGGCAGGTCTCGGTCGAACCGATGTTTCGGCCCAACCGCAAATGGGAGCTGGGGCTGCGCCTGGTGGGACAGCGTGACGACGACCGGGTCGAGGACATTCAGGCCGACCGCTACGGCCTGGAACCGCGGGTCACGCGCAGTTTCACTCAGAAGGGTCGCGGCGAGATTCGCCTGGAATGGCATCACGTATCCACCGGGGCGAGTTCTCTGCCCTACGAACTGGCCGAGGGCGATCCCCCCGGCGATAACTTCCGCTGGGATTTTCGACTGGACTACCGCATTTCCAAATACCTGACCGCAACCCTGTCATATAATGGCAACAAGGAAGCCGACCGCGAGGCGATTCACATCGGCCGCGCCGAAGTGAGGGCGTTTTTCTGATGGCGAAGCGAACCCGACAGAGTTTATTGCACCGGCTCCTCGTCGGCCTGATCCTGGCCGGCTGCTGGACCGGTTCAGCGGTCGGAGAGCCCGTTCTGCGCTCGGTTTCGGTGGAAGGTAACCAACGCTTTTCGCAGCGCAAGCTGACCGCCTGGTCTGGCTTGAAACTGAACAAGACTCTGCCGCCGGGGGCGGTGGAGAAAGCCGCTCTGAATATCCTCCAGAGGCTGGCTGACGAGGGATATTATTT
>JALGZU010000117.1 GCA_025774735.1 candidate division LCP-89 bacterium
TGGAGCATTCCTGCGTCATGGTGGGAACGGTTCCGATCTACGGAGCCGCCGCGCGTTTGCTCCAGGAAAACAAAGAGATCGTGCAGATGAAAGCAGACTGGCTGTTCGAGGAGATCGAGAAGCAATGTCGCGAGGGCATCGATTACATCACCGTGCATTGCGGTGTTATCCGCCGGACCCTGGAGTTCCTGGAAACCTCGCCGCGAGTCGGCGGCATGGTGAGTCGCGGGGGATCGATCCTGAGCCTGTGGATGAAACATCACGGCAGGGAGAATCCTCTTTACGAACAATACGACCGGCTTCTGGACATCGCTTTCGAGTACGACGTTACCCTGTCACTCGGTGACGGATTACGCCCCGGCGCGATCGCTGACGCAGGCGACCGGGCACAGGTTGAAGAGCTGGTCATCCTGGGTGAATTAGCCAGGCGTGCCCGCGAGCGGGGGGTACAGGTTATGATCGAAGGGCCGGGTCACGTACCGCTACAGGATATCAAATCCCACATCCAGATGGAGAAGACGGTCTGCGACGGCGCCCCATTCTACGTATTGGGGCCCTTGACCACAGACATCGCACCGGGCTACGACCACATCACCTCCGCTATCGGGGGAGCCATCGCCGCAGCGGAGGGCGCGGATTTCCTATGTTATGTCACCCCGGCGGAACATCTGCGACTACCCACCGTTGCCGAAGTGCGCGAGGGTGTCTTCGCCGCCCGCATCGCCGCTCATTCGGGCGATATCGCCAAAGGAGTCCCCGGCGCTGCCGACCGGGATCTGAAGATGTCTCGATACCGGCGGGCACTCGACTGGGAGGGCATGTACGAGATGGCGATGGATTCCGAACTGGCCAGGTCCAAGCGGCGGGAGAGCGAAGCCTACGATCAGATCGTTTGCACCATGTGCGGCAAGCTATGTTCGATTAATTTAGGTAATATAGAATCCGAAAAAGCCACGGATCACTAAGGTTTCACCGGATGTCGAACAATTACCTATTCCACTCGGAAACCAGAAGGTGAGAACGTGACAGGACTCGTCAGCGAACCACTTCTCACAGAGATGCAGATCAAAGCCCGCATCGGTGATATGGTCATCGACATTGCCCGGAATCTAGGTCAGCAGGACCTGACGGTGGTGGGGATTTTGAGGGGCAGTTTCATGTTCATGGCCGACCTGGTGCGACGCTTGTACAGCAATGACATCCACCCCCGCATCGACTTCGTCTTCGTGAGTAGTTACGAGGGCACTGAATCGGCGGGCGAGATGCGGTTTCTGCGGGACATGTCCTTGGACGTCGATAGCCAGCGCGTCCTGATTGTGGATGACATCCTCGATACCGGCAGAACACTCAAATTTACCCGGGATTACCTCGCCGAACGGGGCGCGGATCGCATCGAAGCCTGCGTTCTTTTGGATAAACCTTCCCGCAGGATCGTGCCCGTCACAGCCGAATACATCGGTTTCACCATCGATGACGCCTTCGTGGTTGGATATGGCCTGGATTACAACGGGCGTTACCGGGATCTCCCTTACATTGGCATTTTGAACGAAGAAGGTCTTAAATGAAGACGATTTAAACCAAAGCACATCATAAAAAAAGCGCATGTTCTGCGCTTTTTTTATGTTCTTCCCCTAAGAAACCTTTTGTACCCCCGACGGGATTCGAACCCATGCACCCGGCTCCGGAGGCCGGTGCTCTATCCAGCTGAGCTACGGGGGCTCACGCTAAATGTACGAAAGATTCGCACCCGAGTCAAGACTGTTTAACGCAATCGCTTTTTACCCCTCGCAGCACCTCCATATTATTTCAGAAGCACCAGCTTCCGTGTGGCAATGTACGCTCCCGCCTGAAACCGGGCGAAGTAGATGCCGGATCCTAAAGAAGAGCACTCAAATTGGACCTGATAAGCTCCCCCTGGAAAAGACCCGTCGACCAGATCAGCGACCCGTCTGCCGCCCAGATCGTAGATCTGTAAGCGTACCGATGACGATTTCGGTAAGTTGAAACCGAGTGTCGTAGTTGCATTAAATGGATTCGGGAAAGGCGACAGAAGAGAATAATCTCTCGGAACGGCGCCCACTTCGCGTGGCTTCACACCGGCATAGGGATCGAAGTTATACAGTCCGATGCAGTAGGTATCGGCTAAGATGATTTGATCGCCGATCAAAGCAAGGTCGATACCGGACCCGGGGCTTTCGGTATAAGCATTGAGGATAGGATTCAAGGGATCGCTCACATCGACTACAGCGAAGCCTTCATCATGCACCGCGACATAAGCAAAAACGCTATCCACGAGGATTCTGCGGGCATGCCCGGCTAAATCGAGAAGGGCTACCTCGACAGGATTGTTGGGATTGCTGATGTCTATGACACTCAGGCCGAATTCGAACGCCGCCACCAGGGCATACTGTCCATAGAGGACGACATCTCTGGCCGCACCGCTGTCTGCGGGAAAAATCCCCCCCATAAGAATGGGACCACTCAGGTTGGTAACGTCGTAGATGATCATTCCGGCATTAGATTCAGCCACGTAGAGCATATTGCCGGACTTCGCCAGCCCGAGGGCGTCATCCTGAGTGGCGACATTCTGGATATAAGTAGCAGCAGCCGGATCCGTAATGTCCAGCACGGCTACGCCGGATACCTGGTCCGTAACCCAGGCGGTATCCCCGTCGATGTACACCCGCGACGCGAAACCGGGCGTATTGACGGTGATCAGATGTTCGGGAGCATAGGCGAAACTCTTATCGTAAATGGCCACCCCTGCTTCACCGCAGGCAACGTAAGCGATGGTATCGTCGAGGGTCACCGACCGGGCGGAATCGGGTGAAAAGGCCGCTCCCCTCCATGCCAGGCTGGATCCGATCAACTCGAAAACCTGGAGACTGTCCTGCAGGGCAGCTGCGTAGACAACGTTGCTGTCTGCCGCCACTCCCCATACATTCCCCAGGCTTTTGTATTTCCCCAATTGGATCGGCTCCAATCCGCCGTTGGTATCATAAACGATCAATCCTTCCGGGCCGTCCGCCACGTACAGGATATCCTGCTGCAGGTTCACCCCCCAAACTTCGCCACCGGTTGGCACGGAATAAAGCGGAGTAGGTTGCACCGGGGAGGGCAGATCGTAAACTTTCAGACCGTCGAGACCGGCACAGATGTAGAGCCGGTTTCCACTTTCATTGACCTCGAGATTGAAAAATTCGAAGGCGGAAGGCGCTGATCCAACCTGCTGCATGGCACCCATGGCGTCGACGTAGAGAACTTCCAATCCATAGTTCACCTCCGCCAGGTACAGGTAGCCTCCCCAGGTGAAGTTGGGTAGGACCCGACTTGCAACGGTGTGGTGGGATCGGCAATATTATAGCAGTATGCTCCGGAATCCCAGGCGGCGATGAACACCCAATTGCCCTCGAGTAACACATCCACTGCGAAGCCTCCAATCCCGAAATTGCTCAGAATCTCCGGGTTGGCCGGATCAGACACATCCAGCAGGTAAACCCCTTCGGCGCCGCAGGCAATCGCCGCGAGGGTATCGAGGATGTCGACATCCCAGGCTTCACCGCTCAGAGTCACCTCACGCAACGGATCCGGGTTAAATGGATCGGCGAAGTCGACGACCAACAGGTCATCCTGCCAGTTGGAGAGATACACCACGGCGCCATCAGCATCCAGTCCGTAGGAGTATCCCACTCCGGGATAGTAACTGACCGGATTGATACTTGATGGAGTGCTGACATCCAAGGCTGCAACTCCATAGACATTGGCCACGTAAGCCGTATTGCCGACAACGACCGGTTCCTCGTAAAATCCAGATACGTACCAGTCACCGACGTGTTCCAGGGCACCAGCCAGAGCGCCGCATACCGTGAGAAGCGCAATGAATAGGGAAAGAATAAGTAATCGCATAGTTAACCCCATCTAATAACGTCTGTAAATTAACACATTTCTACCCAAAAAGCAACTTATTTTTTGGGGATCGAACGGATATTAGATCAAATCCATCCCAAGCCGATTCTCCTTGCATTTTAGGGTCATAAAGCTTATATTTTCCTCGTATCTGCAACCAATCATGAAACCCGATAAACAGCACATAGTCGCAGCCGCCCAAAAAGCCGGCATCGTGGGCGCGGGTGGAGCAGGTTTTCCAACGCACGTTAAACTGCAGGCGGATGTGGACACCCTCATCGCCAATGGAGCCGAATGCGAACCGCTACTCAGTAATGACATGGCCCTGATGAGGCTCAATACCGAAGAGCTGTTAGAGGGGCTGGAGCTGGCTGCGCGAGCTACCGGCGCCAAGCGCAAGATTATTGCTGTGAAGGGGAAAAACCGCGACTTATTATCTCACCTCCGCGACCGAGCAGGTTCCCAATCCGTCGAACTTTATCCGCTTCACGACTACTATCCAGCCGGAGACGAACAGGAGATCGTGCGAGAAGCGACGGGGAGAACGGTACCTGAAGCCGGGATCCCCCTTGACGTCGGTGTGGTTGTTCAGAACATCGAAACTCTGGTAAATTTATCCCGGGCACTAAACGAGAAACCGGTTACCCGCCGGATACTCACCGTGGTGGGCGAAATCGCCCGGCCGGGTATAGTTGAAGCTCCCATCGGCATGACCGCCCGGGAGGTGATCGAGGCTCGCGGTGGATCGACCTGCGAAGATCCGATCCTCTACGTTGGTGGCCCTATGATGGGTGAAGTGACGGAATCGCTTGACCATCCCGTCACCAAAACGAGCAGCGGTCTGTTTCTGTTGCCAAAAGACAACTTTCTGATCCAGAAGCGGTCCATCCCGATGAGACATATACTCAGGCAGGCTCAATCCGCTTGCACGAACTGCATGCAGTGCACTGAAGCCTGCCCCCGGTATCTGTTGGGCCATAAGATCCGGCCGCACAAAATCATGAACGCTGTCACTCTGGGTTTGTCCTATCAGAACGACGTATTCCTGGAAGCCTACCTCTGCATGTTCTGCGGTATGTGCGAATTCGCCTGTCCGATGTGGCTGTCACCCAAGCGTGTCTATGCGGACGTTCGAGCAGGATTGATCGACCAGGATATCCGTTACCCCAGAAGCGAACAAACGTATCAGGATCATCCCATGCGGCATCACCGCCGCGTGCCTTCCGGACGCCTTGTGAGGCGGTACCAGCTCACCCGATATTCGAAGAAACTGCCGATCGAAATAGAGCCGCTCGACACCTGGAAGGTGCGCATTCCTACACTCCAGGGATTAGGGAGGCCGGCGGATCCGGTTGTTGGTGAAGGCGAATGGGTGGAGGAAGGCCAATTGATAGGAGAGATTCCGGAAGGCAAACTGGGCGCCCGCATTCACGCCTCGATCGAAGGGCGGATTACCTACGCGGGACCGGATGCCATCGAAATTACGCGGTAACATTCAACCCACCAGCAGTTTACACCGCGTGATGTACAATAAAAAGGGAATGAGAGCCACTCATTCCCTTTATCTTTGATCAATAATTCAGCCTGTATCTACTCGGTGCCCCATTCGTGCTTGGCACCCGGTTCGACCAACTGGTAGAACACCTTCTCCTCGGTAAATGAGAAGCCGTGATGTTCGAGCAGCACTCTCGTGGGAGCATTCCTCTTTTCCACGTTCGCCCAGATACGGTGCACGCCTAATTTACGCAGTTCTTCTATCCCCTTTTCGAGTAGTTGACGTCCGACCCCTTTCTGCCTCATGGTGGAATCGACGTAAAGATCGAAGACGAGGCCGATGCGGTAATCGAAAATTCGCAGGGCGACAGCCCAGAGATATCCACGCACCTCATCCTCATCTTCGGCGACCAAAATTATATCCCGTGCCCGGCTGGACAGTGTCGAAAGTTTCCAACCGCGAAAGACCTCACTCGATTCTTTGTGCCGCTCCAGATCTTCCGAGATGTGCAGGGAGGTCAGCACGGATCGATCCTTGTCTTCAGCTGGCCTGATGATCATTTCCACCTCCTTTTTCAATCATTATTTATATCCTGATGCAACATTAGCAATTTATTTGTCCGTATGCAAATCGTTTCTGGGCTATTTTCGATCAAACTACTCCTGGATTGAAGGACCGGTTTTCCTAAGTTTAACGACGGTAACAAAGAAATTGTTCTGTCTAACTGCACCAACGATGCGACGTGGGAAAATGTGTGGTAAGCGGTCGGGAACCAATCAGGGGAATGGACAATGTCCACTCCCCTGTTATCATACTACCTCTGATCCTTCCGCCACCTATGGCTGGGATGAACGCGGTTCCGGCCGGATTGTGGCGGCAGAAGGGAGATCAGTGAGCCTGGCGGGCGATTTTGATCCGGTTGACGGCGCGAATCAGCGCGCTTTCTGCCCGATCGAGGTCGGTATCCGGCGGTCCGGCTTTAATGCGTTCCTCTGCCCGCTGCCTTGCGGCTTCGGCCCGTTCAACATCGATATCCTTGGCGAACTCGGCCGTTTCAGCCAGAATGACGGTTCGATCAGGATTAACTTCGATGAACCCGCCGGACGTTGCCAGCAATCGTACCTTTCCGCCCTGGGTGACGTCCACCTGTCCCACCGCCAGCGGCGTCATAAAAGGGGTGTGCCCCACGAGAACGCCGAAGGACCCTTCAGAACCGGGAGCACGCAGGTGCTCGATCGGTTCGGAAAAGACCAGACCGTCCGGTGTGACGATATCTAATTGATAAGTATCCGCCATGGTCTAAGCCGCTTCCTGTTTCTCATGCTTCTCTAATACTTCCTCGATGGCACCGGCCATGTAGAAAACCTGTTCCGGAATGTGGTCGTATTCGCCATCCACGATGGCCTTGAAACCCTTGACGGTCTCTTTGACGGGCACGTACACGCCAGGCCGTCCCGTGAATGCTTCCGCCACGTGGAAAGGCTGTGAGAGGAACTTCTGCATCTTGCGGGCGCGACTGACGGTAACCTTATCTTCATCCGACAGTTCGTCCATACCGAGAATTGCGATGATATCCTGCAGATCCTTGTAACGCTGCAAAACCTCCTGCACCCGCTTGGCGGTCATGTAGTGCTCATCGCCCAAGATGGCCGAATCCATGATCCTCGAGGTGGAATCCAGCGGATCCACAGCCGGATAGATACCCAGTTCCACGATCTGCCGGGACAGTACCGTGGTGGCGTCCAGGTGAGCGAACGTTGTCGCGGGCGCCGGGTCGGTCAGGTCATCGGCGGGCACGTAGATGGCCTGCACCGACGTTACGGATCCTTTCAGGGTGGAGGTGATGCGCTCTTGCATTGCGCCCATTTCCGTGGCCAGCGTCGGTTGATACCCAACGGCGGAGGGCATCCGGCCGAGCAGCGCTGACACCTCGCTTCCAGCCTGAGTAAAGCGGAAGATGTTGTCAATGAACAGCAACACATCCTTGCCCTCGTCGCGGAAGTATTCCGCCAGCGTCAAACCGGTTAACGACACCCGCAGACGGCAGCCGGGAGGTTCGTTCATCTGTCCGAAAGCCATAGCTACTTTAGAACTTTTAACGGCTTCGTGATCCACATCGTCGAGATCGAACTTATCCACGTCGAACTTATCCCCGTAGTTCATAACCTTGGATTCAATCATCTCACGCAAGAGGTCGTTCCCTTCACGGGTTCTCTCTCCCACTCCTGAAAAGACGCTGATGCCGCCGTGAGCCTTGGCGATGTTGTTAATCAGCTCCATGACGATAACCGTCTTGCCCACGCCGGCGCCGCCGAAGAGACCGATCTTGCCACCCTTGGAGAACGGCTGAATCAGGTCGATAACCTTGATGCCGGTTTCCAGCATCTCGGATTTGGTTTCCAGATCGACCAGCTTGGGCGGGTCTCGGTGAATGGGATAGTGTGTGTCCGATTCGATATCGCCCAGACCGTCAATCGGTTTGCCAACAACGTTGATCAGCCGGCCGAGAGTCGCAGGTCCAACGGGAATGGTGATCGGATTGCCCGTATCGAGCACTTCATCACCGCGTTTTAAGCCGTCGGTGCTATCCATAGCAACCGCACGCACCATGCGATCCCCCAGGTGCTGCTGAACTTCGAAGATCAGGTCATACTGGTCCTCGCGCGGGATCTTCAACGCTTGATAGATGGTCGGCAGCTCACCTTCCGGGAAGGCGATATCCACCACCACGCCAATGATCTGACGGATGTACCCTTTGTTCATGTTTGCTCCAGGTGATTCTAGTCTATAATCTTATAAATAATCTAGTGAAAAGCCCTAATTCACGTACCCAAGTGCTCGCAGGCGCTCCAAATCTTCCCTGCTCAGTCGTAACTTCTCTGTATCCAGCGGTTGCACCGCTAAACTGTCACAGTTATGAATATGCCATTCCAGGTTTTCCCTCAATGTGTTAAAAATTGTTCCATTTTCGGTTGAATAATCGATCTTCTCGCCCGGATCTTCTAGGAAATTAAATAAATCCTCCTCGATGCGGAGTTCAGGTCTTTTCTTTAAAGTTCTGATGAGCTTGTACTCGTCGTAAAGAACTGCATGAGCGTCTTGAAGTACGGCCCCCGGCTCCCAGGTCACGTCACTAAAATGGTAGCGATCTTCTTCGCTATAATAATCGTAGGCGCCTTGAATCATCGGAAGAAGAGTTTTCCCCTCGCCAAAATCGGATGCGCCAACACCGAGGTAGTGAAATAGCGTCGGCACAATATCGATAAGTTCGACGGTCGGTTCAATGGTAGCGCCTCCATATTCACCCTCTGGAAACCAGATGATCAGAGGAACATGAATAATCTCTTCGAAGAGTTTAGGACCGTGACGCGTACTGTTATGTTCAAAGAACTCTTCACCGTGGTCACTGGTAAGGACGACAATTGAATTATTCCATAAATCCAACTCGTCCATTTTCTCAAAGAGAATCCCTAATTGAAAATCTATATTGCGAATCTCATCGTCGTAACGATCGATACTGGGTACGATGATATCCCGGTAATAACGCTCCGGATTCGGAATCGATTCATAATCGACCGGACTGGCGTAGTTGGCTTCGGGAGTAAATCTGAATGCCTCAGAATAATATTTCCTGCGGGGAATGTAAGGAGCATGAGGCTCCATATAATGCAGATAAATGAAAAATTGTTGGTTCCGGTAATTCTTTAACCACGGGATAGCCTGATTGTGCACTTGTCTCGCCGTGGCATAGGGCGCCGAATTTAAATCCACCTGATACAAAATCTCCGACAGTAGCGGGTGGTTTGCCGGCAGGAAATTCATCGGTGAAAAGATCTGGGGGTGGCCGATCTCGTGCATATACCTGAATTCGTGAAATCCCTGACCATAGTTCGACTCCTCCTCTACTTGGGCATTGGTCGAAATTCCCATGCCAAAATAGCCGGCCTCCTGTAATACTTCAGCAAAACTCACCAACTCCATTGGAACGACATCTTCAAACGTTTGGACACCGTTCATCAGCGTATATCGCGACGTAAAAATCGAGCACACCGACGGCTTAGTCCAGGAAGATTGTGCTATGGCATGGGAAAATACGACACCATTTTTGCTGAATTCATCGATCCGGGGAGTCGTTTCACGTTCATATCCATAAACGCTCATATGATCCGCTCGTAAGGTATCGATCAGCAGAAATACAATATTTGGCAACCGCGCACCGCTGGTTTGAATCCCCTCTGCTTTGACTGCAGATTGCCTGTTAGCGAGAAAAGCTGATAACGTCCATAAGGAGATTAGAGCAATCAGCGATAGAAGCAAATTCCTGGCATTTCCAGTCCGGCAACCCGAAAATCTGACCGCAATTCGAAGCTTTTCAAAGAACAGGACACAGAAGAACGAAGCCCCGGTTATCACAATCAACAGAAGCTGCCAGTAAATCGCAATAGCAGAATACGCATCGGTCTTGAAAAAATCGGAATTCGTTTTCTTCGTTAAAATAAAATATATCAATATTGCCGATCCGGCTGCGATACCTGCGATGCGAAACATGCCGGGATTTTTGCTTGAGATTCTCGCCAATATTTTAATGATCATGTAGCTGGCGAGAACTAAAAATACAAACCAGAGCACTGCGAGGAACAGCACGATGATGGGAATCGGTATAGCCTGCGGTATCATCCCTCGGGATGCGCGTATGACGAAAGCGACAACAGGTTTAAAGGATAAGAGAAAGTAAGTGTTTATCGCGATCAGAAGTATTACTGTACCCATAGCAGGCAACTCTTTCAACCGTCCTTTTCTGTGGACAAAAGCAGTAATAATGCCGCTAATCAGTCCCAGACCTGCGAAAATAAGAGCGTACAAAAGAACCGAAATGCCAACCTGCTTCAAGGTAAAGTCTAACCGCAATACCGTCCAAGCCCATAAATCTTCAAAGAGCAGGACTGCCAGCCCATAGAGTCCTCCACAGACCAGTCCAACTTTTAGGTAGTGAATGAACATAGGCTATATTGTGCAAGTTAGTTTATTTCATGGCTTCCGCACCAGAGACGACTTCCAGCAACTCTTTGGTGATCGCAGTCTGGCGCGCTTTATTGTACTGCAACGTTAATAAATCGATCAATTCGTTGGCGTTCTTAGTGGCGTTCTCCATGGCGGTCATGCGAGCTCCGTGCTCGGCGGCGTTGGATTCGAGGAAGACTCGCCACATCTGCACGTTGACGTAGAGGGGTAGCACGGCGGAGAGTACCTGCAGAGGATCGGGCTCGTAGAGGAAGTCGACCTGGCTGCCCGTATCGTCGGATTCCTCGGGGATGATCGGCAACAGCTGTTCCACGATGATGTTCTGCTGAATCGCCGACTTGAATTCATTATAAATCAGGTATATACGGTCAAGCTTCTCTTGTGTGTAAAATTCAATCAGCGACTCACCGACGGATGCAGCAACTCCGAAGTGCAGATCCTGAAACAACTGGTTGTGCTGCTGCAGGACAGTGTAATCCCGCTTCCGGAAGAAGTCGGAGCCTTTCCTGCCGATGGTCACCATCTGAATGGTCGGATCGATGGCTTCGAATGATTCGATTTCCTGCACAGCCCGCTTGATGATATTGGTGTTGAAGCTGCCACAGAAGCCACGGTCGGCGGTGACCACCACCACGCCGATCTCCTTCGGTTCCCGGACGGCCAGCAGGGGGTGTTGCGACCGGTCACAACGCCCGGAGAGATCCCGGATGACGTCCCGAAGTTTGTGGGAATAGGGTCGTGCTTTGATGATATTTTCCTGGGCCCGGCGCAATTTTGCCGCCGCGACCATCTTCATCGCCCGGGTGATCTGCTGGGTGGATTTGATGGAGGAGATGCGGCGTTTTATCTGTTTGAGTGATGGCATCGATTTTATCTCTTTCGGGAACCGTTGTCAGGAGAACTGTTCCTGACTATCAGGCTGCCTGCTC
>JALGZU010000642.1 GCA_025774735.1 candidate division LCP-89 bacterium
TTCGGAGCGCGACTGGGATATGATTACACGAATATTTCCGCCGGTCACGATCCTGCTCTGCCTTCTACCACCGATCGATATACTCCCGGGTCTCTGCCCGGACTTGAAGAGAATGTTGAAATTGTGTATGGAGGTATGACACTGCAATTGGATTCGAAGGACCGTCCGGGCAATCCAACACACGGATTTGAAGCGTCATTCAGCGGCGGTTTGTATCAGCAGGTTAACAGCGACGATTTCGGTTACTGGAAATATTCCGCCGACCTGACCCGCTACCTGCACCTGTTCTATGACCGTATTCTGGTCTTAAGAGTTGCGGCCCAGAGAATGGATCCGCTGGAAGGCCGCTCAATTCCGTTTTACGACTTGAGCGAACTGGGCCGGAAAGAGACCATCCGCGGCTTCAGCCGGGGGCGCTTCCGGGATCGCGACATGATTTTGGCATCTGCGGAATACCGCTACCCCATCTGGCGCAACTGGGACGAGTACGGGATCGACTTTCTGCTCTTCGCCGATGCGGGACAGGTCTCACCGGATCTGTTTGAGGAAGCATCCTGGGAGAACTTCCAGATGGGCCTGGGATTCGGCATGAGGCTATGGGATCAGGACGGGCTCGCCTTAAAACTGGAAGCGGGCTGGAGCGCCGAAGAATGGCGTATCTACTTCGTTTTGAATTAGTCAATGTTAAGGAGCTTCATTCAGATAATAACAATGTCAAAGGATCATCAAACGTATCTTACGACCTTCGTTTTGCCTTTACTGTTCGTCTTGCTTGGCTGCGGTGGCTACCACCCTTACGTCGCTCCGGTGCCGGTACCCGGTGATCGGTCTCCCATCTCCCAGCCTGCTGAAAGGGGAGCTCGGAACGATTTCGCCGACGCCTTCGACCAGCAATTCGTGCTGCAGGGCGAACAGTTTATGGATCTCTCCCGCCACATCCGTAACATCAGCGGCGACCCCAAGCAAGCGTACAACGTCGACGCTTTCGGCGAAGTGCCCAACTCGTCCTGGTTTACCAACCGCAACGCCCAACGCCGTACGTCCATCGCAGAAATCGTCCGGGGTCCGGATACCGGACGCGGCCCGGATACGGCCTCGACCTGGACAATCATCCGCGCAAAAGCCGAAGGCGTGACGCCGGGTTTCACCATCGTGGACGGCCGGGGTGACAAGTACGTGATCAAGTTCGACCCCATCGGTTACGCCGGGTTGAACAGCGGAGCTGAGGTGATCGGATCGAAGCTGTTTTACGCGGCGGGCTACAACGTCCCGGAGAATTACATCACCCACTTCCATCCCCGCATCCTGAAACTGGACGATCAGGTTAAACTCAGGGATGAAAAGGGCCGCAAACGGTTTATGACCGAAGACGACTTGAGGGAAATGCTGGACCGCGTGGAGTATCTGCCCAACGGCTTGATCCGGGCCACCGCCAGCAAGTATATCCCGGGACGTCCCCTCGGCCCGTTTAAATTCGATAGCAGACGCAAAGACGATCCCAATGACTTCATCCCCCACAAGCACCGGAGGGAGCTGCGCGGCCTCCGCGTCATGGCCGCCTGGTTGAACCACATCGATTCCAAGTCGGCCAATTCGATGGATACTTATATCGAAGAGGATGGACGAGGTTACGTGAGACACTACCTGATCGATTTCGGGACGATTTTGGGCAGCGGGGGGCGCGGTCCCCAGCCGAAATACCGCGGCCACAAGAACGAGATCGATCCCCACGCCTTTCTCATCAACGCCTTTACACTCGGCTTGTACATCCCGGGCTGGGAGCGGCTGCCCGACGAAGTCGAATATCCCTGCATCGGCAGGTATACGTCGGATTTTTACCATCCGAAGAGGTTCAAATTCATCTTCCCCAATCCGGCGTATGACAATATGACCAGCCTGGACGGCTACTGGGGAGCGAAGCTGGTTATGTCCTTCACCAACGAGCAGCTCAAAGCCGTCGTAGATCAGGCTCAATACCCGGATCCTGAAGGGGCTGAATATCTCTTAAAAATCCTGACCGAACGCCGCGACCTCACCGGGCGTTACTGGTTCAACCGCGTTGCTCCGCTGGATAACTTC
>JALGZU010000643.1 GCA_025774735.1 candidate division LCP-89 bacterium
TGATGCTCTGGATTATCATTTCGATAACTTTGTACCCAACATCAACGCCAACATGGTGACGGTGCGCGAAGCCCGTTCGCACATGCTGATGGATTTCATTGTCAGCGCGTTGCACGAGGGCAAAGGGGTTGTCTTAATGATCAAGTATCCGGGGCGTTCGGTCGGGCATTTTGTGACGGTGTTCGGTTATATGTATTTTACGGAACAGGACAACTTCATTTTGATGTTTACGGATTCAGACGATCATATCGATCAAATGCGAAATTTTAGGGTGCTGTGGAATGATGTCGCCGATCAATGGGAAATCCAGGGGTTGTATGAAGACTGGTACCTTGATTATGTGATCACCTTAAACCAGAACAACTAACACCTTGAACGTCGAACATCGAACGTCCAACTTCCAACGTCCAATAATGATGACGCTATGCTTTATCTATTTCATTTAAAGCGAGCCACAGAATACTTAGCCTGAAAATTTCGAAGTATAGATTCTCTCGCCCATCGCAGGCCATTTCGCCCCGTACTGCAGGATCCTTTTTAAATTGACAGAATACATTATTCGATGTTGGACGTTAATTGGTTTCATTTTAGATCAGCCTGGCCGCCTATCAGGCTAGCGGCGGGGCTGACACCCCTGGCCCAGACCTGGTTTAATATGTGCCAGCCAGATACGGCTTTCTTCGTTTTTGATAAGGTTGGTTGCGTGAAATTAAGTCGTCGCGCCAGGGCGGGCTGAAACCTGACATCATGAGTAGATTCATGCTTTAATAGAGCCAATCTTCGTCGATTGCTGCTTCAGCCCTCTACCGCTTCCGCCGACCGAACCATTGTCCCATCTTAAGCAGCAGATCAGTATTTCCTTCGGCTGTATACCGGCCCTGCATCAACATCTGCGCACCGTCCGCCTTACCGGACATGATATCGATCCACACATCAAAGGGTGTTTTAATGGTCAAATCGGCCTTGCCGGCAGGCCCCTCTGAATATGCGATGGCTCCATCGGCGATCGTGAGATGGCACTGGCCGGCAACCGATCCGGAAAAATCAAACTGGAGCACAGCCCGGGCATCACCGGCGCCCTCCGAATTGAAACCCATGCTCAAAATGCGCATGAAGGTCGAAATCGAATCCGGCCTGGGCATCAACCCCTTTTGAATGAATTCCTTCGGGTGCAGGAGTCCCAGAAAACATTGGCCATCTCGGCAAAAGCGTCAAAGTCGTCTGATATGGGCTGCTCGACACGCGCTTTGGTTTCCGCTGAAACTGTTTTCTGCTCAACCAGTTCCCTGCCGGCCTGGCGGGTGGCTGCCAGTATATCATCGCGCGTTTTCCCGGCATTCGGAAGCAGCTCAGCCCCCGGTCTGTAAAGTTCCGCCCACAGCCGGCCCTCACGGTAGAACAAAAAATTGATGTAGTGCTGCAGGGCTCCAAAAGCCGACATGGCCGGAAAACCCGCTACGGATAGCAAAACCACCCCCGGTATTTTTTCATACCGCAGGGGATGGCTCCAGCGGTCGGCTTCCATGATCAAATAAGGCTCGGCCACCGGCAGCGTCCGTTCAATAAACGTCTTCATGGTGGCATTCACCGTGTGGTGGAACAGCGGCGTGGCCAGGACACACAGGTCTGATTCAACCCATTTGTCAAAGAGTTCGTTGGTCATGTCGTCCTTGTGTATGCACTTGCCGGGCGTTTTGGTCCAGCAGGTGTAACATCCGGAACAAACCCGAATCTTTTTGTCCTTGAGGTTCACCACCTCAACTCCCGCCCCGACGGAGCGCATACCGTCAATCAAGGCATTGAGCATAATTTCGGTTTTGCTGTCGCTTCCTGTTCTGGCACTTGAATTTAAAGCTAAAACTCGCATGGGTCCCTCCCGGTTTTTTTTTAGCCGATCATATTGGATTCTATCCATTTTTGATTTACGGTTCAATCACTCAATTCGCAGGGTGTCCCAGGCCACTGCCGGCGAACTGCCGGTGGAACCCAGCTTGAAGCCCACGCTGATTTGCGTGTGGCTGCCGCTATGAAAGTTCAGCGCGTAGCGCGTCCAGCGATCACCATTGCCGTTGGTGCCGGAGTTGGAGAACTTTGTGACCATGGTCCAGGCAGCGGCATCAGCGTCGAAATTCTGAGCCGCGTGATTACCCAGCCGAAAGGCAGCCTCCGCCCAGTAGCCCGACGACCCGCCCGGCCACCGCACGTAAACTGATATTGTGTAGCCCGTATTCGGTTTGATGTCATAGACCATCACCTTCGACGAAGACCCCCCTGAACTGCGGACTGCCTGCAGGGCATTGCCCGACTGCCCGCCGCCGGCAACGGTCCAGTCGGCAGCACCCCCCCAGCCGGCATCGTAGGCGTACGTCCAGCCGGGCATCGTCGCAAAATCCTCCGCCACTTGCGGTCCACCGCCGGCATTTACAACCAGGTGAACGGCGATGGTTTGAGGGTTATTGCTCGCCTGCGGATCGGAGACCGTGATGATACCCCCATAGGTTCCGGCCGGCAGATTAGATGTGGCGTAAGATATCGCGATCGTATCTGCTTCTCCCGTGCTGGTGCCGCTGGCTGGGCTGACAGTCAGCCAGGACACATCTTCGCTGATGGTGTATTGCAAGGTGCCGTCTGCGCTGTTTGTTATCGTAAATGTCTGTCCGGGAGCGTTGGTGCCCTCGTTCGCGGATACCGCCAGCGATACGGTCGACAACATAATGGCCGGCACCGGTGGTGCCCCTTCAGCCGTTATTTGCAGGCTGTCCCACTGCACCGGCGGTGCACTGCCGGTGGATCCCAGTTTGAAGCCTACGCTGACCTGCGTGTAGCTGCCGCTGTTAAAGGTTGCCGTATACGGCTGCCAGGTGTTCCCATTGCCGTTGATGCCGGATATGGAAAACTTCTGAATTATCGACCAGGCGCTTGGGTTGCTGTCGAAGTCTTGCGCCGTAAAATGACCCAATCGAAAAGCAAACTCGGCCCAGTAAGTGGATGACCAGCTCGGGCAACGCATGTAGGCCGAAATGGTGTAGTCGGTATTGGGTTCAATGGCATACACCGCCACGTTACCGGAACTGCCGCTGTTGGCTCGTGATGCCTGCAGCGCATTTCCCGAAAGTCCGCCGGTGATTGTCCATGATGCTGCGCTGCCCCAGGCGGCATCGTATGAGGATGACCAGTCCGGCATGGACTCGAACTCCTCGTTGACGGTTTCACTGCCGACGACATTGACAGTCA
>JALGZU010000644.1 GCA_025774735.1 candidate division LCP-89 bacterium
ACCGGCGTCGAGTATATCCGTGGCGGGGCGAAGCACACTGCGTCCGCCCCCACGGTCGTGGTGGCGGCAGGGGGGATCGGGTCTCCGGTCATCCTGCGCGCGAGCGGCATCCCCGGGACGGGAATCGATTTCTTCCTCGACCCGTTGATTACGGTGTGCGGGACGATGAAGCACGCCCGGCTGCGGCACAGCGAAATCCCCATGTCCGCCGGCGTACACCTGAAGGACGAGGGGTACCTGATGACCGACATGCCGGTCAGCCCCGCCGTGCACGTCCTGTTCAGCGCCCAGGTGTTCCGGTTCGACAAGCTCTTCTCGGGGCGGAGCACCGCGCGGATCATGATCAAGGCCAAGGACGCCCTAGGAGGCCGCATCGCCGACAGCGGCGGGGTCCGCAAGAAGCTGGCAGCCGAGGACCGTGACAAGCTTCTGCACGGGTTCGCAAATGCCAGGCGGATCCTCAAGGAAGCGGGCGCGACGGACATCTACAAGACTTGGTACTTCGCGGCGCATCCCGGGGGGACCGTGAAGCTCGGCGAATTCGTCGACGCCAACTTAAAGACCGAGATCGACAACCTGTACGTCTGCGATTGCTCCGTCATTCCCGAGGCTTGGGGGCTGCCGCCCGTGCTGGCGATCGTCGCTTTGGGCAAGTACCTGGCGCGGCATCTTACGGACAACTGACTGACACGAAGTCGTTTTTCAGCGGAGGAGGGGAAGTCGTCGCGATGCCCGCCGTCGCGGGACCTGGGGCGCTGCGATGGAGCTCCAACAGCCTCGCTGGGTTCTAATCCAGGTTTTCGCCAGGTACAACCTCGCCGCTTGCATCAAGGCGGGCAGGAGCGTCAGGACTACCCGGTAGGTGCCCGATTGCCACCGGAGACACTACCCCCGCCCGGCGGTGCTCGCTATCTATTGTAAACAATCTTACCTCCTGCAATTGTCATCTCAACCTGAATATCTTTGATTTGGTCCTCTTCGGCAGTAAGTGGATTGTCGGCAAGAATAACGAAGTCGCCCAGTTTTCCTACTTCAATGGACCCCTTGATGTCTTCCTCGAGGCCTGCGTACGCAGAGTGTATCGTATAGACCTTGAGCGCTTCCATAACGGAGATCTTCTCTGAGGGACAAACCAATTCCCCATCGAGCGACTTCCTGTTCACCATGCACCAGATTTGATACAGAGGGTTAGGGGCTTTTGGAATCGCGGCCGCTCCGTCTGAATTCCCGGGCACGCAGAGGCCCATGTCCAGCATCATTCGAAAGAGGAAAGACTTCTCCGTCTTCGGAGACAGGAGTTTGTTGGGTCCCATATTCATGAAGTATGCTGTGGGAAGCCCTATCGCTCCGAGATGTTTAATGCGCGGCAAATATGTCTCATCGTGATATTCATTTCCGACATGTTCGATACGGTGCCGCATCGATTTGATCTCATCCAAATCAGTTTGACTTGCCTCTCTTTCGATGGCGCCCAACGCCATCTCTTGCCCTTGTCTCGTTATGGCGTGCATATACATCCGCAATCCAGCTCGATGGGCCTTGCTGAACCACTCGTTCAACTGACTCGACGAACAGGTCGTGTCCTGCTGTCGATCAACGAAGATTTTGACACCTCCGAACTTTATCCATTCGTTTCCGAACCCCGTGGTCAGCCCTGCATGAATGATTTCATCCAATTCGACCGTCTTATAAAGCCCGTGAAAACATGGGATCAGCTGAAGTCTGATATTTAGCTCACTCTTCCTGTAGATGTCTTGGTAGATCCTTGGGCTTTCAGGGTAATCCATGAATTCCGTGAGCGAGGTGACTCCGTAACGAGAATGCACATCTAACCCGTGTTTTACCGCCCGACGGGTTTGCTCATAGGTGAATGGGCTCTCGGATCGCGGGAACATGTAGTTCCAGCATTCCTCAACATAACCTGTCGGTTCTCCGGTGTCTGCGTCCCTCTGGATGGCTCCGCCCGGATCAACTTCATATAACTGATCAAATGTGGGGCAGTCCTTGGTTATGTTGAACTTTCTGAGAGCCGAAGAGTTCAAAAGATACCAGTGCATGCTGGGCTTGATGACCAC
>JALGZU010000645.1 GCA_025774735.1 candidate division LCP-89 bacterium
GGTCATCGTAAAGGTGATGGTGGTGGACGAATTGAAGGGATTGGGATGCACCTGGATCAGTTCCATGGTACGTGGTATAGTCGGTTGTTCCTGCGGCCCGACCGGGACGCTGCCGCTGAAGATCACCCGTACGTTATAGTTTGCCAGCGAAGCAACGGCCTCAGATCCATCGTACGTGAAGAAGTGGCCGGGCGTAAAACAATCCTGGATGTGGCCGGTGATGTGGGGCGTGCTGTTGGTCGACGTCACTTCCAGCCAGACCCAGAAATCGGCATGTCCGCCCTGCAGGCTGTCGCAGTCGGAAATATCGATCTCACCCCAGTTGGGCGCCAGGCTGCCCGCATCGATCGTCACCGTTTGGTTATAAACCTCTACACCAGGTGTTCCAGGGGTACCTTCTGCGTAGATGTGCAGATCGAAAGTGCCTGCTGAGAAGAACATCGCCTTAAGCGTCTGGGCATACAGATCACCCAGGATGCCGTCATCCGTGGGCGTAAAGTACACCAGTGCTCCGTTGTTCTGGTTGTAGTTGAAGGGAAAGTATCCCGGCAGCAGATAGGTGACCTGCCGGTGATCATAACCCAACTCGAGAACCCCGGGAGGCGTTACTTCGACCGTGCCTGCATCAGCGAGGTCGTTACCCGGATTTTCATCCGTTGAGAGCTGCGTGTAAGCGGTGAACTCGTATGAACCAGCGACAGGTGGAGTCCATTGGAAAACCGTCGTAACCGTATCTAGGGCGTTGATCTGTACCCAGGGAAACAGCGCCGTCGGCGATCCATCCACACTCCAGAAAGCCGGAACTTGAGGCTGGTTCAGTGTCCCGTAATTGACCAGATCAACGCTGCAATCGATAGCGCTCTGACCTGCGTAGGTCGGAAATGGCACTATTAGACGTGCGGCGCCCGTGTCGTTTGCCGGCAAGACTTCTGCTGTGATTTCGACATCATCGATGAAGAGGCCACTACCGGAACCACCATCGTCGTTATCGTCTGTGATGGCGCGAAAACGGATTTGCACCGTATGTCCCGCCCAGGGACTTAAATTGATATTCGAGGTCGGCAACCCTGATTCGCCCCTATAGCCGTTCGTCCGCTCCACCCACTGAATCTGGGAGCCGTTGTGCGCCCAATCGTAAACCAGAGGAGACCAGATTGCACTGCCCAGACTGGCTACTTCGATGAAGTAATGATCCTCGAGGATATCGTCGCCATCCCCATCATAGTCGGGCATGTCACAATAGACCCAGTACTTCAATTCGGTGATCCTACCGTCGGGGATGTCGATGGTGGGTGAGATGAGAGCGTTCGACAGCAAATTCAGGTCGTCGCAGTTCCAACTGTGACTGAAGCTGTGGTAGTTCTCGTCGGTGAACACCCAGTGGTTTCCGGATGCAGGCCCGGTTTCAAAGGTGAATTCAGCGGGGTAACTGTTGCCCTCAGCGTTGTTGCGCAGATAAACGGTGGAACCTTCGCGTACATCTATGGCATCCACGAAAAAACCTATCAGCGAGGGCATGGTCGCAGTGGAATTCGCTTCGTCCGAAGCGAAAGCGAAACGCAGGCGGACATCGGAGCGAGTATACCCGGTCATGTCGAAACTGGCCAGGATCCATCCCCCCGAAAAGCCGGACCAACCAGGAATTCCTGATCCCATCCCCCAGCGCCAACCGAAACTGCGCAGATTCTGACAGGTGTAAGTCGGATAATCAGGGATTAACACCTCCCAATCGTTGACCAGTGGCTCGGAATTGAAGACCCAAACGTTACAGCCGTCACGGCCATCGTATTCGCCGATAATCCCGGTATCTTCAACCGACCAGTACAGAATGCAAGATAAGACTGGATTCGTTGCCGCGGAGAGATCGATTTCAGGGCTAACCAGGTACTGGAGCCAGTTATCCCCATAACCCATCAGGTCGGGATCGCCGCTCCACCAGCAGGAATCACCACTGATGGCGTTGTAGGATTCCTTGTGCCAGATGACACCGGGATCGGTGAGATCCAGACCACTCCAACCGCCCGTGCCACTCTCGAAATTTTCGGAATAAATGATTTCGTCGGTGCCCGAAAC
>JALGZU010000646.1 GCA_025774735.1 candidate division LCP-89 bacterium
GATTAACTCAGACAATCCATGCCAAAATCGTTCCAGATAATACGAACGTGGTGGGCATACTTTTGTGATCTGGGTCGCAAAAGGCAAGAAATATGGGAGAGAAACCGGAATATTAAACTGCCTTTAGCCGTTTCAGGATTTCTTCTACGAGGGATGGTATCGGCAGCCGCACCTGTTCCAGCGTATCCCGGTCGCGCAGGGTAACCGTGTTATCCTCGACCGATTGGTGATCGACGGTGATCCCGTAGGGTGTACCGGCTTCATCCTGGCGGTAATAACGCTTGCCGATGGAACTCTGCTGGTCGTAGATGACCGGGAAGTGGGGGCGCAAATCCTCCTCGATCTTGCGGGCGATTTCCGGCAGGCCGTCCTTCTTGACCAGCGGACAGATGACGGCCTTGACCGGAGCCAGTCTCGGGTGGAGCTTCAAGACCACCCGGTCGTGCTCCTCGTCTTCCCAGTAGGCGTCCAGCATGACCGCCAGCATGGTGCGGTTCAGACCGGCGGAGAGGTCTCTATTATATAGGGCAGGTATTTCTCCTTGGTGGCGTCGTCGAAGTAGAGCAGCGATTTGCCGGAATGCTCCTGGTGGCGTTTCAGGTCGAAATCGGTGCGGTTGTGGATCCCTTCCAGTTCCTGCCAGCCGAAGGGAAACTCGTACATGACGTCCCAGGCGGTCTTGGCGTAGTGAGCCAGTTCGTCGGGGCCGTGCTCCTTGAAACGCAGCTTCTCTTCACGGATGCCGAGCTTCAGGTAGAACTCCATGCGCTGTTCTTTCCAGTACTCGAACCACTTTTCGTCGTCGCCCGGCTTGACGAAGTACTGCATCTCCATCTGGGAGAATTCCCGGGTGCGGAAGATGAAGTTGCCCGGCGTGATCTCGTTGCGGAAGGCCTTGCCCACCTGGGCGATGCCGAAGGGGACCTTCACCCGGGACACCGTGGCCACGTTCAGGTAGTTGACGTAGATCCCCTGGGCCGTTTCGGGCCGCAGGTAGGTCACCGAAGCGTCGTCCTCGACCGGCCCCATGAAGGTCTTGAACATCAGGTTGAAATTGCGGGCGTCGGTCAGGGAATCCTTGGTGCCGCAGGCGGGGCACTGGCGCTTCTCCAGCTTCTCCGGAGCCAGGTCGTCCGCCTTGAAGCGCATCTTGCACTGGCGGCAGTCGATCATGGGATCGGTGAAGCTCTCCAGGTGACCGGACGCCTCCCAGGTGCGCGGGTGCATCAGGATGGACGAATCCAGCCCCACGATGTCGTTCCGCAGGGTCATCTCGTTCCACCAGAAGTCCTGCACGTTCTTCTTCAGTTCGACTCCCAGGGGACCGTAGTCCCAGCAGGAGTTCAGCCCTCCGTAGATTTCCGAGGAGGGAAAGACGAAGCCCCGCCGCTTGGCCAGTGAGACGATTTTATCCATCAGGTCGTTGTTCGGCATAAGGAGTAGTTGTTATATTGTTATGTGTGCTGGCAGACGCCCTCGTCTGCCAGTTAAGTCCTCGTTATTCCGTCACATGAGGGCGTGCGACGGCACTGAAAATCTTTACCAGAGTGTCATTCCTGCGGAAGCAGGAATCCAGAGGTGCGCGGCAGCTTGTCTGCCGTCTTACGCTTCACCTTCATAGTCGGGGTCGTCCCTGACCCCGACATGCACTTCCCCCAAAAACACTTGCATTCCCAAAAATATTGTTGTATATTATAATCAAGAGCTCTTTTCTGCCCGCACAAAAAAGCTTCCCCATAATCCCATTACCCGTGCACCATGATTACCATATACACCATCCGCCTCAATCTCAGTTCCTCTCTTTTTCCTGCGACAAAACTGTCGCATGGCTTCAAAACCGTGCGGAACCTGATGACAGAATTGGCGGACAGCAGATTTTGTCCGCCACATTTGTACACGAGCATCATCGCCGGTTTGCTCAGCAGCGACTAACAACAACACTCCCCCGCCTGCATGGGCGGACATTTCTTGTCGGCGTAGGAACAGAAGACGCAGCAGTCGCCGGGTTTGGGCTTTAATAATACGCCGCAGCCCGCGCAATCGTGGAAGAACAGGCAGGCGTCCTCCGGCATCTGTAGCTCTTCCCGGCGCCCGCATTCCGGACAGGTGAGAGTCGCCAGCAGGTCAGCTTGCATGCGCCCTTTTCCTCAGGGTTAAGAACAGCGCCACTCCGAACACAATCAATCCCGCAGAAATACCTTGGCTGACCGTGATGCGCACCGTTTCGGTCTGAATGAGAATGTCTTCCGGCACGTAGACGCGCACGGTGTCGATCAGGATGCGGAAGACGGCGTAAATAATCAGGAACAGCGCGAAGGTGAATCCGTCGAACTTCTTCCAGCGCTCCGCGAACAGCAGCCCGGCGCAGAGGATCACTCCCCAGCCGAAGGAGATGAGCTGGGTGGGGAGGAGAGGCGTATCAGGAAAGTGGCTGCCCGCCGGGGAATTGTGCGGAAAAACAACTCCCAGGNGCCGTAGCAGCAGCCGGTAGCGAAGCAGCCGATGCGGCCCAGGCCGATGCCCAGAGCCAGCGCCGGAGCAATGACGTCGCCGAAGAGCCAGACGTTCAGCTTGCGCTTGCGCAGGAAGATGATAACGGCGATTGTTCCGACAACCACTCCGCCCAGGAGCACCATCCCGGCGATGCCGATGCGTCCGTCCGGCTGTATGGGATTGATCACGTCGAGCCAATGGCCGCGAAACTCGTCAATGTGAGTAAACACGTAGAGTGCCCGTGCGCCCACCAGAGACGAGAAGAGAATGATCACCGCCAGGTCCCAGACCGTGCCGCTGTCGAAGCCGACCTTTTTCCCGCGATGGATGGTCAGGAAGATGCCCACGACGAAGGCCAGCATCATCATGAAACCGTAGGTGTGGACGGGAAAAGGTCCGATTTTAATCAGTTCGGGAAACATCGCTGTAGATGACGGATTATTTGGATTGCCTCTTCCGGGTTCCGGTGCCTTCGACGATCAGGGTGTATTCGCCTTTCGGCGCGGTTTTTTCGAGCCGTTCAGACAATTCGGACAGCGTGCCGCGCTGGTAATCTTCGTGAACCTTGCTGATCTCCCGACCCCAGGCCGCGCGCCGGTCGCCTAATACTGTTTGCAGTTCAGTGACCGTCTTCTTGATGCGATGCGGCGCTTCGTAGAAAATCATGGTGCGGGTCTCAAATTGAAGCGATTCAAGCCGGGTCTTGCGCCCCTTTTTAACTGGCAGGAATCCTTCGAAGGTGAACCGGTCTGTGGGCAGGCCCGAATTCACCAGGGCCACGATGGCGGCGCAGGCTCCTGGGAGCGTTTCTACCGGACAATCCGCTTCGATGGCGGCCCGGGCTAAGTAAAATCCCGGATCGCTGATGCCGGGAGTGCCCGCCTCGCTTATCAGGGCGACCGCCTCGCCCTTCTTTAACCGGTCGATGACCGCC
>JALGZU010000647.1 GCA_025774735.1 candidate division LCP-89 bacterium
GGTAGAAATCTCCGCGACCCGGCTTAAAGGTGAGACCCTTACTCTCTGCCCAGAAGTCCAGAGCCATGAATCCCATGTTGTGCCAGGTCCTGGTATACCGCCGGCCAGGGTTCCCCAAACCTGCAATCAGTAAAATCGGGGGCTCTGCCAACATCCTTAACAAACGAGTCCGTGAAGCCTACTCGCTTCCCTTCTCTTTTGCCTCTCCTTCCGGTTTCGCTTCGTCTTCAGCTTCACCTTCAGCCTCTTCGCCCTCGACCTCTTCTTCCTCCTCTTCCTCGACGACCTCTTTCTCGATCCTCGGAGCCAGCACTGAGACGATCGTCCGATCTGGATCGTCCAGAATGCGCACGTTCTCGACGTCGATGTCCTGGATCTGTATGGAGGAGCCTATGGCCAGTTCTTCAATATCGATGGTGATATTTTCCGGGATGTTCTTCGGCAGGCATTCAACATTGATGTGGTGGAGAGCGTGCTGTAGCACCCCACCCTGCACATGGACACCGTAGGCTGACCCGACCAGTTCCACTGGAACCTGAACAGTTACATTCTGTCCCCGGATAATCCCCATCAAATCGATGTGGATGTTCTGACCGGAGATGGGATCCTGTTGCAGTTCACGGATTACACACTCGTGGGCAGTGCCATCGTCCAATTTGAGATTCAGAATACTGGCCTTCTTCTTGAGAAGAAGCTGAAGCTCGTGGCTATCGAGCTGAATGGGAATGTTCTCTTTATTTCGCAAGTAGAAAACACCAGGTATCATGCCCTTAGCACGCAACTTTCGGGCGACTCCTTTTCCACCCTGCTTTCTCAAATGAGCGTTTAACGTATTGTTTTCCATTCTACAAACTTGTCAGCGTTGGTTGACGAAGAGTGAACTGATCGACTCTTCATTGAAAATGCGCCTGATCGATTCACCGATGATCTTGGACGCGGTTAGTATTCTTATCTTATCGCTCTTGACCCCTGGCTTCATGGGCACTGAATCGGTGCAAACGAACTCGCAAATCGGGGATTTTTCGATCTTCTCCACGGCATTCCCCGAGAGCAATGCGTGGGTGCAGCAGGCATAAATGTCCTTGGCGCCGAGTTTTTTGACGGCTTTTGCTGCTTGAGTGATCGAACCACCCGTATCAATCAGGTCGTCCACCATCAGGACGTTGCGGTCTTTGACGTCACCGATGACATTCATCACTTCAGATACGTTTTGTGTGGGACGTCGTTTGTCCGCAACCGCCAGGGTTGCACCCAGAAAATCGCTGTAAGCCCTGGCCATCTTCATTGCTCCGATATCGGGAGCAACGACGACCAGATCCAGTATGCCCTTCGCCTTGATGTATTCCATGAAGATGGCGGAAGCGTACAGGTGATCGAAGGGGATGTTGAAGAATCCCTGAATCTGAGCCGCGTGCAAGTCCATGGTCAAAACGCGATCGGCCCCGGCGGCGGCTAAGAGATCAGCCACCATCTTGGCGGTGATGGCCACCCGGGGTTGATCTTTACGATCCTGGCGGGCGTACCCAAAATAGGGAATGACCGCGGTGATGCGTTTAGCTGAAGACCGCTTGGCTGCGTCCAGCATAATCAGGAATTCCATAAGGTGTTCGGCTGGCGGTTGCGTCGATTGCACCAGGAACACATCACAACCCCTGATATTTTCGCTGTACTTGAACCAGAGTTCGCCGTCGGAAAATCGCTTGAGTTGGCTGTCACCGACACGCGTATTCAAGTAAGCTGCGATTTTAGCAGCAAGCTGGGGATTAGAAGATCCGGTGAATATTTTCACGGTGAATTCTTATCAGGAATAATACTCAACTCGTTCGTCTTGGGTCTCATCACTTCAGCACAACTTCACATATGAGCAGCGCCACAGTGCTGGGGCGGGAGGAATCGAACCTCCGATGCGGGGACCAAAACCCCGTGCCTTGCCACTTGGCGACGCCCCATCTAATCTACTTTAGGAGTGGACATCCCCTGTAAGTCAGGATTCTGGAGAACTTTTTCGTACTTCTCTAGAATCAGGGTTTCGATCTGCTGCCGAAATTCGTTGTTGATCGGGTGAGCGATA
>JALGZU010000648.1 GCA_025774735.1 candidate division LCP-89 bacterium
GGTGAACGTATCCGCACAGACCACATCACCAGCCCGTATGAACTCGATCTCAGGCGTATCTTCCTGCGTTCCGAGTTCGACACTCATGATCGTAGCGAATTCCCCAGCACGGGATTGCGCTACGATTTCCTCCTGGAGAGCGCCCCTTCCGCTCTGGGCGGCGATCTATCATTTCACCGCATCCACCTGCAGCTCACCCGAGCCCTCCCCATCACCCACCGAATCACCGTCCTGGGCACACTCCGGGGAGGGATCTGCGACCAGGCGACCCCATTTTCGGAATGGTTCCGGCTGGGAGGGGAGCGATCGTTCATGGGAATACATCAGGATGAAATATCGGGACGCCAACTTGTCAGCGTTCGAATCGAGCTTCGGGAAGACCTGTTGAGCCGTGTCTTAGCCGACGCCTATATCTCCCTCATTGGCGATTTTGGGAATATCTGGGAAGATCTGGAAGCCGACGTCAATTCCGGCGATCTCAAACAGAGTATCGGTATGAAATTCTCACTGGATACGTTTGTGGGACCTATCTCCATCGCTTATGGCCACCTCTTCGCCCAGAGAAACGTCAAAGAGAGGGATATCTTCTATTTCAATAGCGGACATTACTTCTAAGTTTCCTGCCAATGGGAAACAATCACGTAAAGCACGGTGAAGGCGATCTGAATCAGGACAAATTTCGGGACAGTCCAGGCGGGCTTCCCCGTCGTTTCCCGCCTCCATGCGAGCCACCAAGTTGCCAGTGGTAGAATCGCTATGCCCATCCCGTGCGAGGGATGATGAATCCAACCCTGATAGTAGATCAGCAGGCACGCCGTCAGGCAGAATGTACTGATGCAAAGCCCCCACCACAATGAGAACCTTTCCCGCCAGGTATAATAACAGGCACCGATCGCCAGCACACCGGTAACGACCGTGATCATTAACCGTTCACTTAACGTTATATCCATCTACCTATTTGTTTATAATCAAAGCCACATTTTCGTCTTGCAAACCAATTTATTAAATATTATATTTATACATTGCCCTCAAGTTTTTTGATGCTGATCCCATCATAAATACTATCGAACAATCACGACCATACAGGACGAATAATTAGATTACCTCACCAGGCCTTAACGTTACCTGCATGAGGGCTCATTAAATTTCGATGGTACCCCGAATAGGTATCCAA
Source organism: candidate division LCP-89 bacterium (assembly GCA_025774735.1). The sequence continues at coordinate 1,175 of JALGZU010000648.1, forward strand.
GTCTCTGACGATGAAAACAAAACCGGTTCGCGTTTGTGATGTATCGAGGATACTCCGCATCTCCAGCGCATCGCTGATCTCATTCCTAGAAGAAAAGGGCTATAGCGTCATCGGGGATTTCCGTTCGCCACTATCGAGTAAAATGGTGGAGTTGATTCAGAACGGATACCACGAAGGTCCTCCTTTCCAGGAATTGAATCCCTTCATGCCGCAAGCCGAAGAGTGGGAGAAACTCAACGAGGATTCCCTTAAGCGCCTTCATACTCCCCCTCCCAAGCCCGCTCGTTCTGAGGCGGAGGAAAAAGAAGTTACGGTACGGAAAACGCGCACCAGAAAACCCAAGTTAAAAATAAGTTCCCCTAGATCAAAAGTGTATTCCGGGCGCATCGATCTAATCCCAATTGACCTGGAGCTCATTCATCAGATCCTGGAATTGGACGAATCCAATAAGATAAAGGTGCGGGATTTCTTGCGCCGTAAAACCATTTTAAAAGCACTTTCACACCTGGATTAGATACATACATTAAATAAAGGAGCAATAATGCCCAGGCAACGTTCAAACATCGAAATGGCGGAAGCTCTAAAATACTGGCGGGCAAAAAAAGGACTCTCACAAGCCAGGTTGGCCGAGTTGGCCAACACCAGCGCTTTAACCATCAGTCACCTGGAATCCGGCAAGCGTAAGGGTCGCGGGAAAACCCTGGAGAAGATCCTCAACGGCTTCAAATTAGGTCGGGAGGAGTTCTTCAGTATGCGCGGAGACGCTGCCAGCGCAGCAGGGCCGGTTGAAGACACTCTCTCCGGAGAAAGTGCCAAAGCCATGCCGACCAGGCGGGAGGGGGCGAACCTCCGCCTTTCGAACCTCGATCTCGAACTGCTTAACCGGATCTTGAATCT
>JALGZU010000649.1 GCA_025774735.1 candidate division LCP-89 bacterium
ATGATGATGTGATGCATGTTGATCTCAGTATGTTGTCTTATTATTCTGGGTCAGTGCGGTAATGTTCATCTATAATTCAATCTTGCGTGTCTGGATCTTCTTCTGTAGTTTGATCAGTCCGTCCAGGACCGTCTCCGGCCTGGGAGGGCAGCCGGGGATGTACACGTCCACCGGAATGATGGTATCGATGCCCTGAACCGTGGCGTAGTTGTTATATGGGCCTCCCGCCGAGGCGCAGGCGCCGAAGGCGATCACCCATTTGGGCTCCGTCATCTGTTCCCAGACCCGCCTCAAGACCGGCGCGATTTTATGCGAGACGGTTCCCACAACGAAGAGCAGGTCGGACTGGCGCGGTGAGAAGCGCGGCAGACCCGCACCGAAACGGTCGATGTCGTAGTGCGCGCAGGCGACCGACATGTACTCCATGCCGCAGCAGGCCGTCACGAACGGGTAGAGGAAGAGTGAATACTTACGCCCCCAACCTAAAGCCAGGTCCCAACCTAAAGCCAGGTCCAGTTTCGACGTAAGAGCCACTCCCGGGATGCCGTCCCGTCCTACTTCCATTCCAGTACTCCTTTCTTAACCGCGTAGACCAGCCCCGCCATCAGCACTGCAACGAAAATCACGATCGAGGCGAAGGCGACGATGGATAGTTCTTTAAACACCACCGCCCAGGGATAGAGGAAGATGATTTCGATGTCGAAAATGATGAAGAGGATGGCCACCAGGTAGAATTTCACCGGAAAGCGGGTCTCGTTGGCGTCTTTCGTCGGTACGATGCCGCATTCGAACGGCTCATCTTTGATGGGAGTCTTCTTTTTGGGGCCCAGGAAAATCGCTACGGCCATCATGATGGCGGTGAGAATGGCGGCTGATATCAGGAGCCAGACTATGGGCGTAAAGGTTGCAATCACGGTTATGCGCTCTCCCTGTCAGTTTGTTCTACCAGGAGGGGTTCTCCCGGCATGTATTTAATTCCCCCCACCTTCTTCAGAAAACGTGTCACCACGGTGGTGGTCAACTCGTCGGCCCGGTTGTGGGTTTTCTGATTCAGCACAATGCGGCCGCCGGCCATCATATCGTGGCCTCCGCCGGCTCCCAGATCCTTGACGATGGCGGAAGCCACCACGCCGGCATCAAGTTTGCCTCCGGTGAAGCGGATCGAATAGACAATCTGGTCTTCATACCGGCCCAGCACCAGGGAACGGGAGACCTGTTCGTGCCGGAGCAGAAAATCGGCGATCTCAGCCACCGCGTCGGGCACCGGGATCTCACCCAGATCCGTGACGAGCGAATCCCCGTACAAGGTCGCCTTTTCAATGCCGGTGAGAAAAAGCGAGAAGTAGTCCCCGGGGATTTTTGCTTTAATGATTCGGTGCAGGATCTCCCAGTCGACGGAGTCGAACAGGGCGAAATAGGCGCGCTGGTCGGCGTCGCAGATGCCACGCCCCAGGTCGGCGGTCTCGCTCTTGATGGCGTAAAATAGCGCTGTCGCCAGCTTGCTGTCCCAATCCAGGTTCTGGCCTCGCAGGTATTCGACCAGAACCGAACTGACCGCCCCGTATTCGGGCCGAATATCCACGAACGGCAGTTTCAACGCCTGCCGTTGGGGATGGTGATCCACCACGGCGGTAACGGGCATATCTTTGGGAAGGTTTGCGTTGCCGGAGCCTGGCTGGGCATCCACCATCACGACCGCATCCCATGGTTTGTCGATCAAAACGTCCAGGGGATGGAGGTCGATCTCAAGCTCGATGCACATAGCCCGGTTTTCAGCGCGCCCGAGAATGCCCCCGATGGCGATGTGCGGAGTCACTCCCTTTTTTGCCGCGATCAGACGCTGCAGCGCCAGGCTGGAGGCCAGCGAGTCCGGATCGGGATTGTCGTGAGACGTCAGGAGGATGTCGCCGGAGTCCGGCAGGGCTGCCAGTAACTGTTCCGCCCGCCCTGCTGCATCCCAAATTTGATCGGCCAGCAGCCCGGCTAATCTCTCATTCTCCGGTGCTGGTTTAGCGGGACCGCGGGACGGCTGTGTGCTCGGTCGAGTTCCCGACTTGCGAGTTTTACCGGATTTATCCAAAGAGACTGAAGTCTCCTATTTTATCGTCAGAATTTGAGCTGATCACCCTTTAATAAACCGCTGACGCTCGCTTCCGTCCCCGAGATTGAGGGACATTTTAGCCAGAGATGTGTCGGGTGAAGTAAAAAATAAATATACGAAGGTTTTCCTCGAATTTCAACCTCTTTCGTGGCAGATCCCTTTTGGGATTGTACTATTATTCACGTGCCCGGCCCCTATGGAGAGAATCGCATTGAAATTGCTATGTAGCCTACTCTCCGATGACGGCCGTGCCGACCTGGCCGGTTTCGTAGTCCAGTTCCGATCCCGCCATGCTGTGGGGGATGGAGAAGACCACCATCATGAGCAGAGCCGCCAGAATCACCCAGCCGCGGGCGCTTTTGCCCTTT
>JALGZU010000650.1 GCA_025774735.1 candidate division LCP-89 bacterium
CCTCATGGATATCGCCCTGGCGGGCAAGATCATATCCAGGGAGGTGAACAAAGCCGGTCTGGTTGAAATCCTGGGTTTGACAGGCGAGACGAACGTTCACGGAGAACAGGTTCAAAAGCTGGACGATTTCGCCAACCGGACTATCGTCAGCATCCTGGACCGTTCCGGCCGGGTCTGCATGCTTGCGACGGAGGAAGACGCTGAAGCGATTCAGATTCTACCCCCTTACGAATCCGGGAGTTATGCCGTATCGCTGGATCCGCTGGACGGATCGTCTAACATTGATGTCAACGTCTCCGTGGGAACCATCTTCTCCATTCATCGCAAAATTTCCCAAGGGCCACGCGGCAGTGAAGAGGATTTACTCCAGGTCGGTAAAAAGCAGGTAGCAGCCGGTTACATCATCTATGGATCCTCGACCATGATGGTCTATTCGACGGGCAATGGTGTGCATGGCTTCACCCTCGATCCGTCTGTCGGTGAATTCCTGCTCTCACATCCGGACATACGCATTCCCAGCCATGGGCGGATTTACAGCGTCAACGAAGGCAACTTCCCCTTCTGGACGAAAGGCATTAAAGAGTACATCAACTACCTGAAGAAAACCGACAGCCAGAGCGGACGGCCCTATTCAGCGCGCTATATCGGGTCCCTCGTATCCGACATTCACCGTAACCTGCTGCACGGCGGGATCTTCCTCTACCCCCCCGACACGAAGGATCCTCGCAAGCCGCATGGGAAGCTGCGCCTGCTTTACGAAGCCGCTCCCATGGCTTTCATCGTCGAACATGCCGGCGGTTATGCTTCAGACGGTCATCGCAACATCCTCGACATCAAGCCGGAAGAACTGCACCAGAGGACACCGCTCATCATCGGCAGCCAGGAAGACGTCAAGGAGTGCGAAAAATTCATCGCCGAGTACGACAATGACCCTAAGAAGTAACCAGGTCATTTTTAAATAGAAAAGCCGAAGGGATCTCCTTCGGATTTTCTATTTAAAGCGTTATTCTCCTATTTACCCTTGTAAAACTCCTGTATAACCTCCGCCAGAATGCTGATGGCGATCTCGGCAGGAGTGTTCCCTCCGATGTCGAGGCCGATGGGGGCGTGGATGCGATCCAGTTCCTTTTGAGAAAAATCCTCCTCTTTCAGAATTTTAAATACCTCGGCTTTCTTCTTCTTACTGCAGATCAATCCCAGATAATCATGTGGTTTTCCCAGGATACCACGCAAGACGTCCAGATCACCGCCATGGCCGCTGGTGAGAACGACCACGTAGGCCGGAGCCACCAGTTCAAGATTGGCAGCCAATTCCTGATAGGGGCCTGCCAGACATTCCAGAGCCTGTGGAAAGCGTTCTTCGCTGATAATATCGGGCCGGTCGTCCAGAACGATGTGAGGATACCCCAGTTCCGCCGCCGCCCGGCCGAGCGCTAATGCCACGTGTCCGCCACCGAAAATGTAGAGACGGGGAACACGACGTAGCGGTTCGATGAAAAATTCCATTACGCCTCCGCAGATCATGCCGGTTGACCCTTCCCCCTCTGATTCGTGCAGTTTATACTCCACGCGCCGCGTTTGACCATCAGCAATGGCCTTGATGGCATCTTCGATGACGCGGACTTCGACCTCAGATCCCCCGACCGTGCCGGAAATGCGGCCGTCGTGATAGACGATCATCTTGGCGCCGGTTTCGCGCGGCGTCGATCCTTTGGTTTGGATCACGGTGACCAGCGCTGCGGGAACACCCATCTTGTCGAGCTGAGTCAACTCTTCCCAGATGTCCAGTTCTATAACCTCCTGAAAACTGCCTTAATATGTCAAATATACAGGTAATAATCTATTTAATCAAGATTAACTTGAGTAGATCCACAAAACGTTGCTCGGACATTATTGCAGTCGTTTCGATGCGGCAGAAGTAGATCCCGCTGGTAGCGAGGTTGGCGGCCTCCTCGGCATTCCAGGATACCCTATGAGTCCCTGCTAATCTCGCGCCTGCGACCAGAGAAGCCACTCTCTGGCCGGACATATTGTAGATTTCCAGGTTAACATGTGCAGGTTCCGGCAG
>JALGZU010000651.1 GCA_025774735.1 candidate division LCP-89 bacterium
TTCCAGGGAATCGGTATAGGCTTGGTGGAGCAGACCTTCCTTGCGGAACATCTCAATTAGCGCTTTAAACATGACGACTCACCTCATGATTTGAATCAGAATTAAAGGCATAACCAGAAACGTTAGGACGATGAACACTATCGGATAAGCTCGGTTCAATACAGCCAAACGCGCAAGCTTTCGTGCCAGGTATATGGGGATGACCTTGAGAGGCAGGAAGATGGCAATTCCGAATATATTAAACAACAGATGCGCAAAAGCCACCGCCACAGCTGTGGGATTCTGAGTAACGAGTGACGCCATCAATGCCGTAACGGTTGTACCGATGTTCGCACCTAAAGTAAATGGAAATACCTGGTAAAGAGTGACCAGACCGGCGCCTGCCAGAGGCACGATCAAGGAGGTCGTTACCGAGCTGCTCTGTACGATGGCTGTAATCAACATTCCGAAGAAGATACCCACCAGTGGTGTACGGAAGATGACCTTATTGAAGAATACCGTGAGCCTGTGCATAACTAACGACTTCATCACGACGACGACATATCGAAGCGACAGGAAAAGCAGAATTAACGAGAAAGCGACGATGATCCAGCCATTTTCGGCCAGCACCGCTTCCAAAAGCTTGACAGTAGGTTTGACAATCAGCTTCAGGGGGCTGACAAATTGCAGACCGCCGCTACGCTCGAAGACACTTGCCAGAAAACTGGCGGACCTTCCCAGAACGTTGAAGATTATCTGCAGAGGGAGGAGAACCAGGACGGTGAGTATATTGAACATATCGTGCACCACCGCAGCGCTGAAGGCTCTCTCCAATTCGCTCTTTACGCGCAGATGACCCATGGAGACGAGAACATTCGTCACGCTGGTGCCAATATTGGCACCCATGACAATCGGAATCGCCTGCTCAAGGGACATCAACCCACTCCCAACCAAACCCACAGCAATGGATGTTGTCGTGGATGAACTCTGAACGATGCTGGTTACCAGGATACCGATGAACAGCCCGACGAAGACGTTTGAAGTTCCGGCGATGACATTCCGCGTGAATTCCATGCCGAGCAACTTCAGTCCCGATCCCATCAGGGATATGCTGACCAGGAAGAGATAAACGAGAGATAGAAGCAATACTATCTTGCCGATCGCGATCAGCTTCTGCGGCGAAACTTTATCGTTCTTGAACGCTTGCACTATTTCTAAGAAATCTCCTGAGGCAGTTTCCAGCAAACCGGATCTGTCATCACAGATGATTATGAAATCGACGGGAAAGGAATAACGGCGGTGGGGATTGGACTATTATTTAACCAAAATGCTGCAAATATATTGAAAATAAGGATTAAATCACACGGCGTATATTGTACAAATCTTAAACTATAAAAGCAAGCGAATTCCCTCGAGATATTTTGATGGAGGCACTGGATGGCGGTGATACGAAATCTGCCTAAAAAACACAGACGGGAATCCGGTATAAACTTACCGGATTCCCGTTTCAACATCCGCAGGCGCTGTTCCCCCTGGAGCGCCAGCGTTCACATCGTCAGTGTCCCCTCGAAATCATTCATCGCTAAAAGGCAATGTCACCCGCACGAGCGCGCCTTTGGTCGGCCGGTTTTCAAGTTCGATCTTCCCACCGTAGGGCTTCAACCAGGCCTGGCATAAATAGAGTCCCATTCCAACGTGCGCCCTGCCGTCCTCGAGTGCAGTCATCTCCGGCCAGAAGGGTTCAAATGCCTTCACCAGGGCATCATCGCTGAAACCTGGTCCATCGTCCTCAATCTCAATGCAAATTAGCTTCTCATCGGCACAGGTCTTCACGCCGATATAGCCTTCCTTCTGATCGCGTTGAACATCAATGGCATTGATCAAGATCTCCTCGAGAGAGAGGGCAATATCCGCATAAGCTCCGGTAATGCCGGGCAGGTCACTTTGAAAATCCACCTCGCTGCGAATATAGTGCTTGAAGAACAGGTCGGCCTGGAGATTCGCCAAAGTCGTTCGCAAAACTTCGTTGACATTGATGGAGCGAACTTCCCGGTTGGTTTCCATCTCGTACTTGGATTGCAGATTGGCTCCCGGAGTTTTTTCGCCAAACCCATGATGATGTCCAGGTCGTTGCTCAATTCCGGGTTCTTCAGCTTCATGAGTTCCAGATGCCCCATGAGCCCGGTCAGAGGACTGTTCAGATTATGGGTGATCCCGGTCCCATGCCGACCGATGCTGATAAACGGCGCCAGCAACCGATAGAGTTGTACGGCTTCCGGCGACAATGTTTCAGCCAGTTGACGCGGTGATGGCTTTTCAGCCGTCTTCATGGTGCCCTCCGACTTATGTCCGGAACTCTTCTTCGAGTTCTTCCTCTTCGATTCGGCCCCTGATCCTTCGTGAATGATCGATCGGGTCAGGTTCAGGATGTGATAGGCATCGAACGGTTTCTGGAAAAAATCCACGGCGCCCAAACGTAGCGCTCGTATGGCATCCTCGAGTTCGCCGTAGGCGGACATGACGACGAAAGGCGGGATGTCGTCCTGTTCGCGCATGCGGCTGACCATTTCGAGGCCGTCGATACCGGGAAGTTTCAAATCCGCGACGACCAGGTCACAGGGAGCCTGCGAATATTTCTCCAGTCCCTCCTCACCTGATGCGGCGCTCTCGACCTCGCAATCGTTCCCCCGCAACAGCCGTTCGAGTGAGTTTTTAACGATCTTATCGTCTTCAACAATTAAAACTTTCGGTTTCGCCCCCATGCACTCACCAACCGTTAATAGTCACCCTCCTTACAAGAATTCTGAAGCAAACTGCGTGCCCAATTAGGGAATAAATTGCCCTCTTTCAGGACGCGATGTTTT
>JALGZU010000652.1 GCA_025774735.1 candidate division LCP-89 bacterium
TGAAAGCAACGGCTCTATCCCCCCGCGTACCAGCGGCGTGAGAAAGCGGTTGATGCGCTTCATGGCATTGGCCGTCAACTGCAGCGTCCCCGTAGCCGTCTTGTTGGAAGTATCCACGAGACCGCTTATAGTATTGCCAGCCCCGGTAGCCTTGTCCGTCAGGTCGGAAAGCGTATTCAGTAGATTTGAGTATCCGGCGCCATAGGTATCGTGCGTCACCACCTGCTTTATAACATCATCAATCGGGATGTCCAGTTCATCGCAGGCAACGTGAACGAACTGAGCCGGTTCAAAGCCCATCTCCAGCTCGCCCTCATCTTCCAGGTTGGCGCCCTTTATCAGAAATGGGGGTTGTATCGCATTCGAGGCCGCATCGAGGCGCTGGTTCATCATGGTGGTCACGGCCTGTTGCATGCTGTGAGTTGTGTGCAGTAAGCCGGTCGGATAGTACGAGCCAACGGGATAGCTATTGGGCTCATCATCCCCGATGGAAGATCCCTCGTCGACGGGAATGCGCGTCTGCAGGCCGTAGAATGGGTATCTGCCGTTCTCGTGAACTTCGTGGAAATCCTTCTCCCGGAGAACCACCCCGCCGGTTGCTGAATGAGCGGCCGATACCGCCGTCGTGATGATCCGCTCGTGATCGTAATAGTGCAGTGTCCGTATCATCTTGGCGTGGTGATCAGCGGATACTTCCTTCTCGTCGGCTGTCGTCTGCTGCACACCACTCTTCAGCGCTAACTCTTCGGCATTATCGACATTCTCGTATTCGAGGTATTCTGCATCGGCTTTGAATTCCCACCAGGGCTTGACGGTCTCCAGGATGATGTAATCGGCTTTCTGCAGTTGACCGGGCGGGGTGGATGGGTCAATATAGATGTTGTAAAATGGGATCAGATCGATGTCGGGACCCTCATAGGTCTCCTCCAGTACCTTCTCCTCGTAGATGCCAATCGGGATACCCAGTGACTTAATCGATTTTCGCTTGGTGAACCATTCCGCCTCGTATACCCAGCGCAGATAACAGATCTTGGTGCCCAGGAGAACGGCCTCCTGGATGGCCTCGCTCATCTTCCCCCGGAAATTGCGCACACCTAACTGGTATTCCAGCATGGCCGCCGTCTTGTCTACATCACCCTCAGCGTTCCCCCTGCGCCTGCCCAGCGTGTAAAACGGATATTTGGCGAATATCGAATCATTGACGTTCTGGATGATAACCTCCGCCTTCTCGTAAGCCAGCGGGGGGAACACCTTCGACCGTAGTTTCCACTTGGGCTCACCGGTAACGTCATCCCGCTTGAAGCGCAATTCCAGGCGGTAGTCGCGCATCAAGCGCCGGTTATGGTCGTGCAGTGTAGTCCAGTGCCCGTGTGCGAGGACGAAGCGGTCGCTGACCAGGTTGATCGCCTCGGCTTCCCTGTCGCTCTGGGTCTTTTTAGTTATGATTTCTGCCATGTCCGGTAATCATCTTGGGAATGATTATCTTTGGTCGCTTGAAGCATCCGCAGCGGAACAGGAAATCGGGCTGCATTCTCAGGATTCTCTGCAAGTGCGGCGGATCGCTGAAAATTCGGTTTAAGTCTGCGATTCTTGGATTCATAGTGCCTTCCCCCAACAAAAAAGCCGCTCCCCGACCGGCGCGTTGCGAACCGATCAGTGAGCGGCAACGCTATCTTTGTTGGAACACCGCCCGTCAGCGGTGAATTACAATTAAAATCTCAGATTATATATTTACCAGCATTGCAATCGACCCATCCCTGTGTCTCGTCAGGTGCGGTTCTACTTTATCCATCGTAATCTGGGGATTGAGGGGATCTCGGCAATCGTTCAATATTTTAATGAAATTTCTCAGCCCATCCTCGTTACTGAAAAAGACCCGCTTTGCCCCACTATCAATTACAAAGGCTTTAGTGCAAAATTCTTCCCACCGCTCCCTACTGAAGGGAAACGGCCACTCTCTTTTAATCTCTTCCGCCATCCCTATTCCCCCGGATCCCTGATTATGGCCACCGTATCGCTGTAAACCGCCATCAGGTGCAACTTCGGTTGAGTCGCCACATCCAT
>JALGZU010000118.1 GCA_025774735.1 candidate division LCP-89 bacterium
GGGCACCTGTGTGGGGGCGCACGGAGTCGAGGAAGACAGCGACAAGGCAGTGTTTCCCGCCGTCAACCTGGAAGTACGGTTTGGCCACGACAACGGCTTGAAGTTCAAGCTGCCGATTATGATTCCGGGCATCGGGTCCACCAATATCGCCAAGAACAACTGGGAAGGCCTTGCAATCGGAACGGCACTGGCTGGCACCGGCTTGACGATCGGTGAGAACGTTGTGGGTATGGATCCTCAAGCGGTGATTAAAAAGGGCCGCATCATCGATACGGTCGACTTGAAACGCCGCGTCAACCTATTCAAGGACCACCAGCGTGACGGCTGGGGAGCTACAATCGTTCAGGCGAACATCGAAGACACACGCTTGGGCGTGCAGGAATACGCCATCGAGCATCTGGGTGTGGAATGTGTCGAGCTCAAATGGGGCCAGGGCGCCAAGAACATCGGCGGTGAAGTTAAGATCAATGACCTAAAAAAGGCACAGCTTCTCTATGAGCGCGGCTACGTTGTACTGCCCAATCCCACCGATCCAAATGTGATCAAGGCATTTGAGAGAGGCGCGTTCAAGGAATTCGAGCGGCACTCCCGCGTCGGCATGGTATCGGAAGAATCCTTCGCCAAGCGCGTTGAGGAGCTACGCGCCACTGGCGCCAAGTACATCTTCTTAAAGACGGGCGCCTACCGCCCGGCAGATCTGGCTCGCGCGGTGTCTTTCGCGTCCAAGTACAAGATCGATCTGCTCACCGTGGATGGAGCGGGAGGCGGAACGGGGATGAGCCCCTGGCGCATGATGAACGAATGGGGTATGCCATTACTGGAACTGCATTCGCTGCTCTATCAGTACGTCAAGCGTTTGGCGGACAGGGGTGAACACGTGCCTGCTTTAGCATTGGCGGGTGGATTTACATTCGAAGACCAGATGTTCAAAGGTCTTTGGAATGGCGAGATCGCCCATCGCAGCCGCCATGGTCGGTAAGACCATCGGGCGTACTATCGATGACAGTCAACTTCCGGTCTATGTCGAGCGCTTCGGGAATTCCAAGGACGAAATCTTCGTTACCGCTGCACACCTGCGCCAGGAACTGGGTGACAAAGAATTCGACCAGGTTCCAACAGGCGCGCTGGGCCTCTACACCTACTACGAACGCCTCGCCCAGGGATTGCAGCAGTTAATGGCCGGTTCGAGAAAATTCTCGCTGGCTTACATGACCCGGGATGATCTGGCCTGTCTCACCCGTGAGGCGGCCGAAATCAGCGGATTGCCGTACGTCATGGACGTCGACAAGGACCTGGCACTCGAGATTCTGGACAAAACCAACGGCAAGAAGCCGGTGGTATCAAAAAAGAAGGTGAAGCAGGCTTCAAGTTAAATCTGAAGGGATAAAATCCCCCTAGCTATGAGGCGATGATATTCTGCCCTCGCACCATCCCGGCTTTCGGGATAAATCGGGATTCGCCTCATTAAACCGATGACGAGGGCCACTTTTATTCAATGCTCCTTGATGAAGGGCCGATTCCCAATGGGATCGGCTCTTTATATATAGGCTCGTTCAGAATCGATGCTTATTACGAGTAATTTAGGTGAGAATCCACACGATTCAATGAGACGGGATGACTCCTCCTCTCTTGAGATAGCGAATCAAAATCCTGCAGAATCCCCATGGGCATTCCGAAGTTCACCGACTTTCTGGGTAAAGCCTTTTAACTGCAAATCAGGAGATGGAATTTGGAGCGTTGAAAGAGAAAAGCCGGATCCATGAGTTGTGAATCCGCCTTAAAATTTCATCTCTCTACTGCAATACTACTGCAAAACGCCCCAAATCAGCCGATTTTACGCATAAACCCGCCTGACTGTGGCTCAGGAGGTCGGGGGTTCGAATCCCCTCCCGCACCCGCCGAGGAGGGCTGTAAATATTGAGGTTACCCCAAAGTGTCGAAAGGGATTTTGGGGTTTTTTAGTGTATTTTCGGGTGTGCAATCCCAACGACAGCAAAACCGCCACCCCCGCCCCCGTCCAGAGCTTCGCACTTCGCACTTGACAAATTCCCCGTAAAATCTTATATTACTTACCTGTAATATAACGAATAGAACTCCGAAAGTCAAGGTTTCGATATGTCCGACGAAAAAAAGTTGCGCCAAAAGCTGCTGGATACGCTGCCCGGCATGCCGGCGCTGTTGAACCATCCCGACATCCGGGCGTTGCGCAAGTCGCACCCCACCCTCTTCGTCAACGATATCGTGCGGAGGGAGCTGGACGGTTTGCGCCAGGCCATCCTGGGATCTCCCGTCGAAGCGCTGGATGCGCTCGTTGTGGACGAAGCCGGCATCGCCGCCAAAGCCCTGGAGGTTGCCCATAGGGTGCTGGAACCGTCCGTAAAACCGGCCATCAACGCCGCCGGGGTGATCTTGCACACGGCTCTGGGGCGGGCGCCTCTGGCCAGAGCTGCTCAGGAGAGCGTGGCTCTGGCTCTTGGGGGCTACGCCACCCTGGCCATCAACGAAGAGACCGGCAAGCGCGGTGACCGGCATTCGCACCTGGACCGGCTGCTCGCCCACATCACCGGGGCTGAAGCGGGCATCGTGGTCAACAACAACGCCGCCGGCACCATGCTGATACTGAACACCCTGGCACAGGGCAAAGAGGTCATCGTCAGCCGGGGACAGTTGATCGAAATCGGCGGAGCCTTCCGTATTCCGGACGTGCTGGAGCGCTCCGGCTGCAAGTTGGTGGACGTGGGCACCACCAACCGAACTCACCTGCGCGATTACGAAAACGCCATCACCGAAGAAACCGCCGCCATCCTGCGGGTGCACACCTCGAACTACCGCATCATCGGCTTCACCTCGGAGGTACCGCTGCCCGAACTGGCCGCCCTGGGGCGTAAGCACAACCTGCCCGTCATTGACGACCTGGGTTCGGGGGCGCTGGTGGATCTGTCGCAATTCGACCTGCCCAAGGAACCGCTGGTGCAGGAATCGGTACGCGACGGCATGGACGTGATCTGCTTTTCAGGCGACAAGATGCTGGGTGGAATGCAGGGCGGCTTCCTCGTCGGCCGGCGGGAGATCATCGATCGGGTCAAAAAGAATCCCCTGACAAGGGCGCTGCGCTGCGATAAGATGTCCTACGCCGCGGCAGAGGCGACTCTGAAGCTCTACCTTGAACCGGAAAAGCTGGAGGAGACCCATCCGGTGCTGCACATGATCACCGAGAAGCCGGAATCCGTCAAGCGCCGGACGCAGACTCTGCGGCGGTGGTTGGCTCCTGATCTCAAGGACAAGGCGGAGCTGTCCGTTATCCCGGGAGCGACGGAAATGGGATCCGGCAGCCTGCCGGGTGAGACGATTCCGACATTCGTACTGCAGATGAAATTGAAAGGTATCTCGCCGGACGATTTCGGGAAGAAACTACGTTTGGGCCGGCCTCCCGTCTTTTCGCGCATCGCCGAAGATGCCGTCCTGTTTGATCTGAGGACGGTTTTCAAGGGGCAGGAGAGGCTGCTTGGAGAGAGCATCAAGGCGGCTTTTTAGAAGAGTCATTCGGACTGAGTGAAAACGCCGGGCGAATCCCCGGCGTTTTCTCGTTGTCCCACTGAATAGACCCAGTGCTTTTAATAATCAACCCGCGTCAAATAGTGTTTAAACTATGCTTTCCGTTTGGGTACTTATCCAGCACTTACTTGGATTGTTTCGGCAGGAGAATCGCCGGATTTCGACGCTTCTCTATCAGCTGTACCATCGAATCGGTGATGGTGGGAAGATCGAACGGTTTCAAGATAAAGCCGTCCGGCTGGAGGTGGTGGCGTTCTGTCATCAACTGATAATGCTGGTAGCCGGTAATGAGAATTACCGGGCAGTCCGGGTCGATCTCCTTCATCATGCTCATCGCCAGCAGTCCATTGAGGCGGGGCATGTATATATCCATGACCACGATGGTGGGACGGATTTCCTGGAACTTTTCCCAGCCGGCCAGACCGTCTTCAGCAGTGTGGACCTTATAACCGAGGTGCTTACCCAGATCCCCCAGGTTTCTGCGAATCGGCTCTTCATCATCGACGATGAGAAGATGAACTTGATCATCAGCACTCTGCTTCATGCTCTCATCTCTTTCCATATCGGACTCCAGAATAGTTACTTGCCGCCCCGATCAAGACAGATGCAGACAGGATCATAACTGATGACGAAATTCAGTTTTGCACGAGTTTAGAGAGTAAAAGGGCTCTGCAAAGTTCACGGATAAGTGACTTCACCGGAGCCCTCAACTTGCAAGCCTTGCGCTTACCCGCCAGGACGACTCGCCCTTATATGCGAGCCTGAGTATTATCAGGGGATTATATACAAAAAATTGATTCCAATTTCAAGGGAAACGCCGTTTCATTCGATGCGGAACCCGAATGACGCCAGCAGACGGGAATATTTTTCCCGACTTTTTGCAGATCTTCGTTATAATTGGGATTGACGAGCCGGCGAAATTGTTCTATGGCGGTGTGAACGCCACCAGCGTTGGATGGATCAAACTAAAAATGCCGGGTGGGGATACCCGGCATGTGCAGGATTCTGTCAGGGTAATTTAAGCTCATGCCACGGGTTGCGGTAGTCTCTCCTTCACGGTTTGCAGGATGTCTCTGACGAAGGTAAATTCGCACTTCAGGTCGCAGAGTTCCAGATTTTCCGGATCGAAACAATGTCGTGGACATTCGTCCAGACCGGCTTTGCGTTCACCGTATTGTGGGCCGTCGTACAGATCGATGAATTTGCCGACTTCAACAGTGAAAGTGCTGTCGCATCCGGGACGCGAATGCTGGAATTGAAGCCAGCCAATCATGAGGCTTTCAAAGGTTGCTATGTAGCCCTTCAGCGACGCCGAATCGTCGTCCAGGAGTTCATCTCTCGTCGACCATTCCGAGTCGCACCCCGGGCACCGGCCGAAATGGCTGATGTTTCTCAATGCACCTCCATCTAAACCCGCACCCCATCTTCAACCAGCTCGAGGATGAGATTGGCAATCTTCTCCATGTGGAACGGCTTGATGATAAAGCCTTCGGGTTTGATCCGGTCTTTCTGGATCAACTGTTCATAATGCAGGAATCCTGTGATCAGAATCACCGGGCAATCCGGTTGCATCTCCTTGATCTTGTGCATCAGCAACAACCCGTTCATGCGAGGCATGTAGATGTCGAGGATGGCCAGATCGGGCTGGACATCCTTAAAGGCTTCCCAGCCGTCGACCCCGTCATTTGCCGTGTGGACATCCAATCCCAGTTTCTCCCCCAGATCTTTCAGCCGTTCTCGGATGATTTCCTCGTCATCGACGACTAGAAGAGTCAGATTCTTGTCGCTGCTCTCAATGGTAGGCTCAGTGGCGTTCATGTAGGTTCCTCCCCTGTATCAGCATCCTGTCTAATGTGGTTATTAATAATCAAAGCTCTGCAAGAAAAGCTAGATACTGAAAATGCCGATTTTCGTTATTCATTGCAATCTGCTGGATCTTTGGCTTTCAAAGATCGCAGGATCGTTTCGACCGTCGACTTGATGTGGATAGGCTTGGTAATCCAGCCATCGGGTTTAATTGCGTCGTTTTTATAGTGCGAATATCCCGTGAGTAAGATAATCGGACAGGTCTCGTTTATCTCCTTGATGTTGTGCATCAATTCCAGCCCGTTCATGCTGGGCATGTAGATGTCCGTGATAACCAAATCCGGTGATTCGACCTTGAAATATTCCCAGGCTTCTTCTCCATCGGATGCGGGAATGACACTGAAACCGAGAGCTTCAATAATTTTGGTCAGTTGATCGAGATGAGTCGGCTCGTCATCGACGAGCAGGATCTTGACTCCACCCTTTTCGGACTTGTTAGCGATTCCTGAACCTCTTGCCAGAATGATTGTTCGACTCTTTTCTGCCAGGGTAAAATGCACGGTACTCAATGTGCAGATACACCCACCAGCTGCAACCGGACGGGCATACCGGCCCTGATCTCGGCAGATTCAGAGCCAATATATTCCAAGAAATAATGTAAGTCAAGGAAAAAGCTTCATCAAATGGGGGTCGTCGGGTGGTAGGCAAATATTGAGCGGTTTTCTTCCCTCTCACTCCTTCTGCTGAGGGGCGAGAGCACCCCGGTAACAGGAGATTACGCAGATGCCGCAATTGACGCAGATTTTCCGGTCGATGATAACCTTCTCACCCGTTTCGTCCTTGAGGATGGCAGGACATTCGAAGCGGTCGACGCAGAGCATGCAGCCGTTGCAATCATCGGTCACGACGACGTGAACGGGATTCTCCTTGAGGTAGGAAGGATCTTTGAGAACGCACGGGAAGCGGGAGATGAGTACAGCAACTCCGCCGTCATCCCGGCGCGTGTAGGCTACAGCTTCCTTCACCTCTTTGATGAGGTCTTCGACTTTATAAGGATCCACGACCTTCATGTAATCAACGCCGCATCCCTTCACAGCCTGTTCGAGCGTGATTTTCTTCCCGAGGGTACCATCGGCAAGAACGCCTGTTCCCGGAGTGGGCTGGAATCCGGTCATAGCGGTGATGTCGTTATCCAGAATCATGAGCACATATCGGGCGTCGTTGTAGACGGAATTCAGTAGCGGAGCCATGCCGGCGTGGTAGAAAGTGGAATCTCCGATGGTGGCGATGATGGGCTGTTTGAGGCCGTCCTGCCGGTGTGCGACCGCCAGACCGTGGGCGATAGTGATGGCGCCCCCCATATCGACGCAAGTATCCACGGCTTCGAGGTTGGTGCCCAGGGTATAGCAGCCGATGTCGGAGGGAAAGATGGCTTTGGGGAAAGCGCGCTTGATGGCATAGAAGGATGCCCGGTGCGGACATCCGGGACAGAGCGTGGGGCGGCGCGGCGGCGTTTTGATCTCCTCGATCGCACGGGCAAACTCGGGATCCTTCTCTACCGATTTCCCCAGAAAACCTGCCAGTAAGGATGCAATGACCTCCGGGATCAGTTCGCCGGCCTCGGGGACGAACCCGTTCATCCTGCCGGTGATGCGCGTCTTATCCTTTATCTGCATCTCGATGGTGTAATCGGTCTCTTCTAGGATTAGCACCTTCTTAAAACGCTCGATAAACCGGGCAACCGTTTGCTCCGGCAGAGGAAACGGAGTCTCGATTTTCAGTACCGGGATTTCCGTCCCCCACGATCTTAACACGTCCAGGGCATTTGCGAACGGCACCCCGGAAGCGATGATACCCAGCTCGCTCTCCCGGTCATCGAAGAAAACCGGGTTGAGATCGTCAGATGCTTCGAACTTCTCCCGGATCTGTACTAACTTGGAATTGAGCTCGTGATGGAGCTTCAGGCGAAAGCTCGGGGTCGCCGCCCAGCGGGAGGGTTCCCGCTCGAATTGAGCGGTTCGCTCGAACGATTCGATGGGGTGAAATTCGATCGGCTGCTTAGCGTGACAGACGCGAATCGCCGGCCGCAGGATCACCGGAACGCGGAACTCTTCAGACAGTTCATAGCCGATTTTTACCATGCGCCGTGCCTCATCAGGATCCGCTGGATCCAGGCAAGGAACCTTGGCGAAGTGAGCGAACATGCGGGTGTCCTGCTCGGTCTGCGACGAGTGCGGGCCGGGGTCGTCCGCGACGATGATGAGGAAACCGCCTTTGACGCCGGTATAGGCGGCCGACATCAGCGGATCGGCGGCGACGTTCAATCCCACCATTTTCATACTCACTGCGGCGCGCTTGCCGCACCAGGACGCCGCCAGCGCCGTTTCGAAGGCGACCTTCTCATTCGCCGACCATTCGGTGTAGATGGGCAGATTCTCTTCCTTCTTGAATCGAACCACTCCTGGCAAAATTTCGGAAGAGGGTGTCCCCGGGTAGGATGCGACCACGTGAGTGCCGGCCTCCACCAGTCCTCTTGCGATCGCCACATTGCCCAGCAGTATTTCCGTTTTGTTGAGAGTTGTTACCACGTCGTCCATCTCTATTTCCGGCCTTTATAATCAGTACTTTAGCGGTTACTTGGTTGTAACCATATAATATAGGAAACCCATCCCCTAAATCAAAGTGCTTTATGCGAAAATCGCCTCTTCGTCCTAGTATAGATTCGCTAAGAGTACTCTCCTTCACCGCACCGTAAGCCGTTAATTAACAGTCTTCAGTTTGCACTGGAGGGTCAAATAAAAATAGAAATTTCTTGCAATAAAATCATGGCAAAGGTAAATTGAGGTGTCACGGAGCGGAACACCTTGATAATAATGAAACAACTTAAAATTTCAGATCGCACAGTTGCCATCTACTCTGTCGATATGAAGGAGTAAAATGCGTTCCTTCCTGCCGGGCATCATTCCGGCGCTTGCACTATCCTTCATAGTTTTCCTGTGTGCCTGTGATTCAGGCACATCGGTTTCGTTGCAGGGATACCTTCTGCAGGGTTCGCTGACGGTGGAGGGTGGAGCTGATCCCTCATTGTCCGTTGTAGTCGTGTACCCGATCCAATCCGATGAGCAGCTCGCACAGGCGTTAATTGAGAATCCGGGTGTCGGTTTTACGGATTATGCGCAGATGCTGTTCGATCCCTGGAGCCAGGACGCGGCTGCCACCACCCAAGCATCTACGTCCGGAGCCTTCGCATTCGATAACCTGGCGCCGGGGCACTACATCGTCAGTGCGGAAATGGATGGGTATGCCTGCCCTGAACCGATAGAAGTCATGCTCCTGGAAGATGCCGATATCGGTTCGCTGAGTCTCACCGCACTCGAGGAGATTGGCGGTGTTCTCGCTGAGAATACGATCTGGAGCACCGGTGAGGCCTATCTGCTAAGTCAGGATCTGATAGTTCCATCGGGTCTCACGCTGACCATCGAGCCTTCCGTGATCGCCCTCATCGAGGAAGATGTCTCTATTATTGTAAACGGTGCTCTGACGGTTGAAG
>JALGZU010000119.1 GCA_025774735.1 candidate division LCP-89 bacterium
TTGACCGCGACAGGCTTACCCTTTCTCTTCACCAGGCTGACGACGGGCACCGCTGTTTCAGCTTCTTCCCGGGTGGACTCGCTGCGGATGATCTTCCCCTTCATGGCGTCTTTAGCCAGCTTATCGACGCGCAGGTTGAGCTGGTCTTCAGCATGACCGCGCACCCAGATCCATTCGATACGATGCTTGCCGGAAAGGGCGAGGAGTTTCTTCCACAGCTCAGCGTTTTTTACAGGGGATCCGTCCTTCAAGGTCCAATGGCGCTTCGCCCAGCCGTAGATCCACTCGTTCATGCCGCGGACCAGGTACTGGCTGTCCGAATAGAGCTCAATATCCGAGGGTTGGCGTACTCGCTCCAGAGCCTGTATCGCCGCTGTCATCTCCATGCGGTTGTTGGTGGTGTTTTCGACCCTACCGCTGTTCTCAATGACGCGATCTCCATCCAAAATACAAAACGCCCAGCCTCCGGTGCCACCCGGATTTTTGTCGCATCCGCCGTCGGTATAGATCTTTAAGGGGGCGTTCTTCATCACAATTTCAAGAGTTTTTACATCGTGAGGTGAGATCATCCAACGATTCAATTTAGATCTTTTGGGGAAAAACGCAAGCGAAAATCCGGCTAATGGCTGGCGAAAGATCAGGTGCGGCAGAGGGCGTGCAGCAAAATGCCCGCAGCTACAGCCAGGTTCAAGGATTCCGTCCTTCCCACTCGCTCGATACGCACGGCAGCGCTGCATCTCGCGACTATTTCAGTGGATAAGCCATGCTTTTCGTGCCCGATGACCAAGCCCCGCAGCCCCTGTCCGGGGAGATCACCTGGCAGGAGGTCTCCCGACGTTACGGCGGCGAACAGCTTCCGTCCCCGGTTAACCTCCAGCGGAATACGCTCTTCCAAGCCAGAGGACACTTCAGTGCGGATGCGGAAGATTGCCCCTGCCGAGGCTCGAACCACCTTCGGGCTGAAAGGGTCCGCTGATTCCATCCCGAGAAGAACTGTCTTAATTCCAAACCAATCGGCCGTGCGGAGCAGGGTTCCCAGGTTCCCGGGGTCGGAGATCCGGGAGCAGATCAGCAAGATCTCTTCCTGTTCCTCCGGAGTCCGGGAATCCTGTTTAAAATTATCCCGGGCCAATGCAGCCACTCCCTGCGGTGTCTTGGTATCCGATAGCCTCTCCATGTCGGACTGGGAGCAGAACTCATGCGGAACGTCTGCCAGTTTCAGAAGCCTGATCAGTTCTTTGCCAGTTGCTGGATCCTCCGCCAACGAATGGGTGAGTAGCACTTCCTCTAACGGCCAACCCTCCTGGAGAGCCTCGCGGATCAGTTCGGGGCCTTCCACTAAAAAGAGACCGGATTCCCGCCGGGCTTTTGCCTGGTGCAGTGAGCGGTAAAGTTTCAACCGGGCTTTGCTTATCGCCATTATGTCTTTTCTCCGTGAAAGGCCAGCAACAGAGCGACCACCAGAAGGAGGGCTCCAGGATACAACAGCGGAGTGGGTTGTTCTTTAAAGATAAACCAAGCCAGCAGAGCTGCTCCGATCGGTTCAACGACAATACTGACAGTGACGGTGAAGGCCTTAAGATAGCGCAGCGCCCAGTTGTAGAGGGAATGCCCGATCAGGGTCGGTATTAATGCCAGCATCAGAATCCAAAAGTAAGAGTTCAGGGTGAGTGAAAAAAGAGGCGACCTGGCGACCAATGTGAACGGTAGTAAACTGAATGCTGAGATGGTATAAATCAGCGTGATGTAGGGCAAGATTTCAATCTTCCTCCTCACACTGCGGCCAGCCAGAAGATAAAATCCCGCCAGCGCCGCTCCCGTGAACGCCAGGAAGTCACCCCAGAGATAAGATTTTCCCAACTGAAGATCCCCTCCCCCCATGAGCGCAGTGCCCAGGAGAGTTGCCATAACAGCGTAAACCGTCCAACGATTTATCTTTTCAGCCAGCAGGAAATGCGCGAACACGGCCACCAGAATGGGCTGCGTAATGATTAGAAAAGCCGCTGAGGCGATGGTGGTTTTGGTGACCGCGGTCACCCAGAGGAACATGTGCATCCCCAGGAAGAAACCCGCGGCAATCACCTTCCACCGATCAGCTCGACTCAAGGCTATCCAGGCCGGCACGACCTGTCGGCCAGCAATTGGCCAGAGAATCAGGGAAGCCGTAAAGAGACGCAAGAACGCGATCGTTAATCCATCAGCCTGGGCGAGCCGGATGAAGATTGCCGGCACTGACAGGGTGACGACGGCGATGGCCAATGCGGCCTTCGGAGGAAAGGCAGGCTGGTTCATAAGCCCGCTTCCTCTAGAACTTTGATATATCCGGAGACGATCTTCGACCAGTCGTGTTCTCGAGCCCATCGGATACCGTTCAGTCCCATCTTCTTACGCAGGGTCTCATCGAGTATCAAGGTCTCGATGGCGGCGGCGATTTCGGCGGGCTTTTCCGGATTGACCAGCAATCCGGTTTCACCATCTTTCACCGCGTCGGGGATTCCTCCCACGCGGCTGCCGATGACGGGGAGACCGCATGCGTTTGCCTCCAGGAAGACAATACCGAAGCCTTCAATTCCCGCGATTTTTTCATCAACTATCATCCGGCTAGTGAGGATGAACAAGTCCGCCTGTTGATAAACCTCCAGTACCTCGCTATACGGAAACAGTCCCAGAAAGTGAATATGATCATTTAGATCGAGGCGTTGAACTTCTTTTTTGAGATTATCTCCTTCCGCTCCATCACCGACTATGAGATAAGCGATCTGCGGATATTTATCTTTCAGGCTTTGCAACGCTTTGATCACCTGAAGGTGCCCCTTGCGGCGCGTAAGAGTACCGACCGTGAGAATGACAAATGGATCTTCTTGTTTGAGGTGAACCCATTCGTGCAATCGGGACGGCTTCCCTAAAGATGGCTTAAAGCGGTCAAAATTTACGCCGTTGGGGATGATATGAATTGTTCTCTTACGCTTGATGAGTCGAAGATTGAGCTCAGCCGTGTAACGACTGATTGCAAACACCTGATCTGCACAAGAGATGGTCTTTCGTGCAGTCCATTTCTGAACTCCCATCCAGTTCTGTCCTCCGAGAATGCGGATGACTTCTGACCCGTGAGTGGCCAACACGTAGGGTATGCGGAATAGGCCGCACAACATTACAACGATGAGACCGTAGGGATGGAGCGAGCCCAA
Source organism: candidate division LCP-89 bacterium (assembly GCA_025774735.1). The sequence goes on from JALGZU010000119.1 coordinate 3,189, forward strand.
AAATACTAAGTCGGGTCGACGCTTAAGTTCTTGCAGCAAGGATTGAATGATTGCTAAGCGACGGATCTTTCTGCCCGGCTTTTCCGAAAACGGCACGAGGGTAATGTCCACAGGTGCCTGATCTAGATTTCTTACAGGAGCAAGCAGACGTACTTCGTATCCATTGCGAGCTAAGCCAGCAGAGATCTCATAGGCCCAGGTCGAAATTCCGCCTTTAATCGGTGGATAGTTATGGGTAACGAAGAGGATTTTATGTAGTGTTGGCATATCAGAGAATGTCCGGTTGAGCAGGTTCGTCGTTATTGCGGGAGTGCTTGATCTTTTCCAATATAAACTGCAGAGCCGGAACGCGAAGGAAGAAGAGGCAGCCCGAGTACACCGCGATAGCGATCGTCAGAACGAGAATGAGCGCTATTGATTGGCTGAGAACACCGGTTATGAACTGGCGCTCTTCCAGGGCATTCCAGACTCTGAGTAGAAACCAACTGATCGCGCCGGCGAGTACCAGAGCGGTAATAATTGTCTTCAGATTGGCCAGAGTCGATCCCGCGGTCAGATGGCGCGTAAATATCGAGTAAATCAACAGGACGTTGACAGAGTAACCTATGGCCGTGGCCAGCGCCAGGCCATGGATGCCCATGGGTCCGATGAGGATAAAGTCGAATGCGATCATTACCGCGACTGAAATGACGGTCGTGATTACAGGAATGCGCGTGTTGCCGTGGGCGTTGAAACCGCGCATGATGATGAGGAGGAGTGCCCGGCCCAGATATGCCACAGCATAATAAACTATCAGACTCGACGTGAGTGTCGTAGCTTCCCTGGTAAAAGCCCCCCGCTCGAAGAGTACACGGACTATCGGCAGGGCAAAAGCAATCAGCAAAGCACCCGCCATAATGAGAATCAGCATACTGCCTTGAAGAGCAAGTGAGAATTTCTTAGAAAACTCGGATTTTTCCCCGCGTGCGGCCAGAGATGAAAAGATGGGGAAGAAAACCGTACCCAGGGTTCCTAAGAACAGATCGGAGGTCATGCGTACAAATCTCAGGGCATAGCCCTGAGCCGATAACGTTCCTTCCGGCAGTCCTGAGGCGAGAGCCCGGTCGACGAACAATTGGACTTGTTCAAAGGAGACCGCAATAAAGAGCGGCATGAGCATCGCGCCATAAATTGAGAGGCCCCGGTCACCGCGCCCCCAGCGAGGTTTCAGAACTCCATTACGGTGAGGCAAGAAGAATAAGAGTGTGTACAGAATGGCTAAAAACCCGAGCGCCATGCCGGAGGCAAGGGAAACGATGCCGTATTTAACGGCGTAAAAGGCCATGGCGCTGATGGCCCCCACATTAAGCAGAAGCGGTGCAAAGGCCACAACCGTATAGCGGAAAAAACAGGTGTGCACTCCACTGAAAAACCTATGAAGGATAATCCCGAGTCCACCGACAGCAAACCAGCGCAGGAGTGTGGTGGAAAGCTGCAACTGGTCTTCATCAAATCCCGGTGCGATCAACGTAATGATCTGCCTCGCTACCGCGAAGACACCAATACAAACGATCAGTGTAGTCAAACTTAGCCGAGTACTAATGGCGCGGAGAGACTCCAGAGCCGCATGCTCACCACTCTCCTCCTTCCGCTGAAAATATGCCGGGACCAGGGGAGTATGAAATTGTTCAGCAAACAATTGCCGCATACTGATCAGCACCGTGAAGGACAGATTGAAACAGTCCATCGCTCTCCCGGCGCCGAATAGCGAGGCAGCAACCACCTCTCGCACGAGACCCAAGAGGCGTCCCGTGACACGACCGGCGAAAAGAATGGCGGTTCCTTTAAGAACGGACTGCGGAGGGGCGGAATTCATGTTAAATCATTGGGGAATTTTGCACTCAACCGATCCTGTACGGCGAGGAGGGTAATTAGAACGAGGTTTTCAGTCAGATACCCATGCGGGATGATAAAATCGACCTCGAATATGCCCCTGAGGAAACCTGCAACCATCAGTGCGGAGATCGCTACCAATACGGGAAAATCGGGCGCTTCTTTTAAACGTTTCCAGAGTTTACGACTGTGGGCTGCGAAGAGCGCGAAAATTGACAGGACGAGGAGTATGCCAAAAATTCCGATATCGACACCGATTTTCAAGTAGACATTATGGACACTCAAGAGATTAACAGCTTTACGCAGGCCGTCAGAAACGAATGAAACGAGGAAGAAAATCCGATCACTATACATCCCGGGGCCCATGCCCAGAATAGGATCGTTGGCGATTATATTCAGTGCCAACGGCCATAACTCCTCGCGTCCGGAGAGACCGCTCTGGAGTCGTAGCATGGAATCCAGGTAGGGATAGGTGAATGGTAGGGTAACGATGAATAGCAATAAGCAAATTCCCCCCCCATAAAAGAAGATCATCTTCCTTCTGGGGTGGACCAAAAGAATAAACAAACAGGCGCCTCCGATCGCTACCAGAGCACTGCGAGACATGTTGATGAGTGCAGCGACAAACATGAAAACTAATGCCGGTAACATCCAATTCCGGAATCGAGTTCCAGCCGAGCTATTCAACAGGAAGGCAAGAGTCAACGGTGTTCCTATGATCGCGCACATCGCCCATGAATTTGCATTGTAATTCATCAGACTCGGACGAAATGTGTTAAGGATTAAGTAATCCAGGGACAGTTGCGGCATGATTCGGACGAGAGCGGTTACATAGACCAGAGCTCCCAATAGGGATCCTGCTATTATTGCGATGAAGAGACGGTATAGATTCTGGTTCCGCAAGGCTTGTGTGAGTATCCAATAAATCGCGATGAGAGCCACGCACTGCGATAAGTTCGAGAGGGAAACCGAATTGATGGGTGAGGCTAAAATACTGAAGATGACCAGAACAGTATAATAAACAAAGATCAGAATAAAATTCGGTCGAATCTCTTCACCTCTCCACCCATCAGTGCAATTCTGAAGATGCCATATCAGGAGTAATCCCAATATCCAGCCGATCGTAATGAGGATCGCTGGAACACCTGTCAGTGCCGGCACGGCAGGGAAGAGCAACGGCATCAAGAAAAAGAGGATTTCAAGTAGGCTGGGTCTAATCAGCAGAACTAGCCCGATGATAGCCAGTAGGATACAAAATCCCAAAACCCAGAGAGGGGATCTATCGCCGGCCACTGCGATCAGCGTGGACAGGATCACGATGAAAGTGCAGGGGAGAAGAAACCAGGCCTGGATTCTTCGCACTGTCCTCAGAGTATTCGGCGTCTCAATCATACCGAAGAGCATTTCGTTCTTGGTTTTAAGTGCGCCTGAAAAAGCGGCTCAACCGCTTAAAGTCAGACCGGATATGCGCAGAAGCTTCTTCCACCCAACGGTACTCCTCAGTACCTCTCGTTCGTTCTCGGTAGTCCAGGAAATAGATGAGCAGCAGGGTCAAGAAAAAAGCACTCAGCATGGCCACCAGAGTCAGAACCAGCCTCTTTGGTTTGAACTTATGAATCGGTACCTGTCCAGAGTCTACCACCCGTAATGCGGGTGTATCCCTGAGTTCCTGCATCTTAGCCTGTTCAAACTGCTGAACCAGGACCGCCTGGATAGCCTCGAGAGTTTTCACGCGTCTAAAAATGCGGGTATAGATTAAGCTGATTTCAGGTGCGAGTCCGAGTGGAAGCAAAAGGGTCACTTCATCTGAGGGTTCCTGTAACTGCCTGAGCTGCTTCTCCAACTCCTCCAGTTCCAATTGCGATCTGCGCAGGTCGGGATGCCCGGGTTGCAATAGTTTTTCGAGGATCTGAACGGCAACCTCAGCCTCAATCCTTTTCTCCTCTAGAGTGATGGCTGAAGAGACGGTTCCTTCCACCTGAACATTCAAGGATGCGATTCCGTGTTTTTCCTGATAGTTCCGCAGAGAATCCTCATAAGTGGCCAATTCCATGCTAGTCTCATTGAGGCTCTGTTCAACATATTGGCGTCGCAGGGAAGCTCCCCGACGGCTGATGGCGACATAGAGCTTGTCCCACTCATGCACAGCCAGGTTCACGATGCGTGCAGTGGACTCCGGATCCCTGTCGAGCACCGAAATGGCGATGGCGATGATATTCACGGCGCCGAAATTCGCCTCACTCTCCAGTTCAACCTGCAGATGATCATCGAAGGCTCGGTAAGCTAGCTCGATATCATCCTGGTTGTAATGCTCGATGAGGTCAAAGCGGGCGTGGACGGAATCTTTCAGCGCCCTGCTACGCAGTAAGGTCAGAAGGCCCGCAGTAGGGAGTTCATTACCCCCGAAGATATCGACGGATACGTTCCCGAGGTAAGAGAAGGGCATGCGTGCTTCGTAGGGCGGAAGGACAATCGCTGTGGAACGATACGTTTTCGGCATGATCGTACTGATGACGGCCGTCAACAGGCCGGCGATAATAGTCACTCCGATCAAAAACCATCGCCAACGCACCCATATGGCAATATGATCGGTGACACCTCTGGTAGTAGAAGTCATGGGAACAGATCCATCCTTAGATATTGATTCGATCACCCAGCAGGTATTCTACGAAGATTTTCCGAGAAAGTCAACCTCTTTTACGACGGCAATGCCTTGAAATTTCCCGCCTTCGCACAAGTTTTTACTTGACAGTCGAAGACAAATGTGCTACATTGAGGTCATCAAAGTGATGGAATTGTTAGTATGAGTCTCTTTTCAGATTCGCAACTGAACTCCGGACCTCCCCCTCCTCTGGCGGAGCGGATGCGTCCCGAATCCCTCGATCAAATTCTAGGTCAGACACATCTGCTGGGTAAGAAGGGCACCCTGCAGCGTGCCCTGGCCGAAAAGAACCTCCCGTCGGCGATCTTCTGGGGGCCTCCGGGAACGGGTAAAACCACCTGTGCCCGCCTCCTGGCTGAAGCCCTGGCATGTGATTTTCGAAC
>JALGZU010000653.1 GCA_025774735.1 candidate division LCP-89 bacterium
AATGAGATCAAAGAACGGGGCTACGACCGGGGGCGTGTGGGCATCGTCGAGTACGACCCCTATACCTCCATCCCAAAGAATCACTGGGATTTTTTTACCACCCATCTACCCCAGGCGGAGTTGGTTTTCGTCACGAAAGAGTTTATCGCCATGCGGTTGATCAAGAGCCCGGAAGAAATTCAGTTTCTTGAACGATCAGCCGAATTGGGCGACACCGGGATTCGCGCCATGCAGGAACGAGTGAGGCCCGGGATGACTGAAGCCGAAGTGTTCGGCATCGTGCATGAAGCGGTGATCAAAGCGGGCGGTGAGATGGGCATGATCCAGCTTGGCTCCTGCTCGATGCTCGATCCGGATATCAATGATCAACGGCCCCGTCCCGTCGCTCGGGTTATCGGCGAGCGCGACATTATCAACAATGAGTTGGGTATTTTCTACAACGGATACGAAGCCCAATGCGGCAAACCGGTGCTGACAGGCGAGCCGACGGCCGAGTACAAGGAAATGTTCGATATCGCGATGGAAGGATACAAGCGGCTCGTACCGACCATGGTCGCCGGCCAAAGCAGCGCCGAGTCCACGGAGGCCATGAAGTTTATTCACGACACCGATTACGAGTTTTACGGGGGTTTTCTACAGGGCATGCTCGGCGCCAATCCGCGCCACGAACCGCAGATCGGCTTCGACCGCATCCAGAGCAGCGAGGACCGATTCCTTTACGGGCAGGATGGTCGACTGGTTTATCAGGTCGGCCATGTGTTCACGTTACAAATGCACGTCGTGGATAAAGGCCATACGCGCGGGCTGTTTCGGGGCGATTTTTTCGCTATCGAAGAACGAGGACCGAGGCGTTTGAATAAATTTCCACCCCAGCTGGTGCGCATTTAAGAAGAACGAGAGGGGATTTTTCAAGGGTCGTTTGGATGCACTTCCCAGGGACAAGCAGCCTTGGAAAGCATTGTCGCGAAGAAAAATTATAATTCGGCAAAAGAAAGGACACCTTTATGAACATCGACATACACGCACACCACATTCCACCGGCGGTATTGGAGCGGCTCAAAAAGGACGGGGCGCCTTACGGCGTGGAAATAGCTGCATCCACACCGGCGGGGCCCCGCCTAGGCTTCGGTAAGGGACTGGAGCCCATCCGCCCAATTCTGAAAGAGCTACAGGACATCAATGATAGAAAATCCCGGTTAAAACGAAGCAACGTCGATCAACAAATTTTATCCACGTGGCTTGACATCGTAGGCTACAATCTCCCTGTCGACAAAGGGTGTCGGTGGAGTCGGATGCTCAATGAGTCCATGGCTGAAGAGGTGCATCAGCATGCATCAGGGGGAATGTTTAAAGGAATCGCCAGTGTCCCTCTGCAGGATGGAGCCAAAGCCGCCGAAGAGCTCGACTTCGCCGTTCGCGAGTGTGGGCTCAATGGTGTGACCATTGGAACACACGTCAACGGCAAGAACCTTGACAACCCTTCACTGCGCCCGTTCTGGCAGACAGCCGAGCGGTTGCAGACACCGATTATTATTCATCCGTTCTTCGTGCTCGCGCCTGAACGTTTTGGAAAGTACTTCTTAACCCATCTGGTGGCCCTGCCAGCCGAAACCACCCTTGCTGCGGCAAGCCTCTATTTCAGCGGAGTTATCGACCGCCACCCCGATCTAAAAGTTGTGCTCTGCCACGGCGGGGGATACCTGCCCTATCAGGCCGGTCGCCTAAACCGAGGGAGAGAGGTTCGTGAGGACATCCAGAAGGAAACGCGTTTGATGGCTCGTGAGGTGGTCAAGTGGTTTTACTATGACACGATCCTGTTCGACCCGGCGATTCTGGAGTTTTTAGTGTCAGAGGCCGGTCCTGATCATGTCCTGCTGGGAAGTGATTGTCCCTTTGGCATTGGTGATCCTGATCCGATCCGAGTGGTTGAAAAAGCCAATATCTCTGCGGAGGCCCGGGAGCAGATTCTCAACGGGAATGCCAAGAGACTGTTCCATCTCGAGTAAAGATGACACACGGAAAAACATGGAACCCCCACCGTTCTGTTACTATAGGCCTA